>CAZSRN010000242.1:0-3722 GCA_964609115.1 uncultured Veillonellaceae bacterium
TCCTGAAACATGGTAAGTTCCAGATGGGTATCCGGATTATCCACGGGGATTCGACCGCATTCCGCAATCACCACAATGAAAAAAGCCACGGCTGTCAACACGTACGGTAGAGTAAACGAGTGATTCAGCGTGTCCTTAACCATCGCACCCAGCTCCGTTGATCCTGCAGCGCCTGCCGCAGCAAGTACCGCCAATAAAAAAGCGGGTTCTACCAATACGGCAAGATACATTTCACGGGAACTTCCCATCCCGCCAAACGAGTTTCCGCTGTCCAGCCCAGCCAATGCCATCATAAAGCGACTCAATCCAAACAAATATACGATCAGAAACAAATCCGCCATTTCGCTGCCAAAATCATCGAAAACGGGCACAAATCCCGCTACGGCAAAAGCGGCGCCAAAGCAGACAAAAGGGGTTACCCTGGTCAGCCAGGACGTCGTCCTTGCAATCACCAAATCCTTGGACAATAATTTCAACAGCATCAGGTATGGCTGCCAGGGAGCGGCGCCGCGTCTGTTTTGCATTCGGGCCTTGCACCATTGTATAAATCCCTGAACAAGCGGCGCCAACGCGGCAATCAGTAGCGCCTGCACCAACATTTTTACGATTGTCATGATCTCACCTCAGTTCCTGCTGCTCCAGACCAGCACCACAATTGTTACTATGAGCACATAGCCCACGTAAAGTTGCACGCTGCCGGCCTGCAGACGTTTTACATAGTTTGCCCGGCCAAGAATCCAGTTTTGAATCGGCGTGTACAAAATCTCGTCCACCACATAGTGGACCGTCTGATGATAGGCCAGTTTTCGACCGACATATCGATTTTCATTTTCATCAACCACCCGTTCCCGCTGGGATCTCAGCAGCCAGCGGAAGGCCCACCGGATCGGTTTGGCAAAGCCCATGGAGGTATACTGGTTCCGAGAGCTTGGAACAATTCCGCAGGCCCAGATCTCCTGCACTTCCTGTAGGGGTTTTCCTTTAAAATAATAAAGCCCCAGCGCGCCCGCGCATCCAACTGCCAATAGTAATGCAAGCAGCGGAACCGAAAGAATCCCTGTAGCCGAGGAAGCCTGAAAGCCGATATTGCCCCAATCCAGCCGAAAGAGCCCTGCAACATTGACATGGGCAAATGAACCCAAAACTTGCTGCAACAGCCCCAGCACCCATTGCGGCCGCACCCCCAGCGCAAGACAGCTCACGGCCAGAAATCCCATCGCCAAAAGAGATACCAGAGGAGTTTCCCGAGCCGCTTCGGCTTTTTTAGATCGGGCGCGAGCCAGAAAAGTAATACCGAAAGCTTTCACCATGCAAGCCGCCACCAACGACGCAGTCATGCCGAGAATAACAAACAGCAAACCCCCATATATTTTCCCGGCCATGCCGGAAATCGCCGTCGGCAAAAAAAACAGCGCCTGCAAGGTCAACCATTCGCTGATAAATCCATTGAAGGGCGGCAGGGCTGAAATCGCCATCGCTCCAACCAAAAAGCTCAATGCCGTATAGGGCATTTTATGAATCAACCCGCCCAAGGTATCCATTTCCCGAGAGCCTGTGGCCCGGAGAACGGCGCCGGCCCCCATAAAAAGCAAGGATTTAAAAATCGCATGATTGAACACATGATATAAAGAAGCGGCCCAAGCCAACCCTGCCAACAAAGCCTGCCCATTGGCGGCATATACCATGCCGGCGCCCATACCCAAAAGGATAACCCCGATGTTTTCCATGCTGGAGTAGGCCAGTAACCGCTTGATATCGTTTTCAACCATCGCGTACATGACGCCCAGAAATGCGGACAGTATTCCCAGTCCCATCACCAACAGCCCCCACCAGGAAGGACCTGCACCCAAAAACTCCAGATAAAAGCGGCACATTCCATAGATTGCCGTTTTCAGCATGACGCCGGACAGCAGCGCGGACACATGGCTTGGAGCCGCCGGATGAGCCTTGGGAAGCCAGATATGCAGGGGGATGACCCCTGCCTTGGCGCCAAAACCGATCAGCGCAAACAAAAACACTAAATTACGCTGGGAGTCCGACAAAATAGCGGAAGAAAAGACAAAAAAGTTCAAATTGCCTGCAGCACGGGACAAAATAAAAAAAGCACCGATGATAAAAGCGGCGCCGACATGAGTCATGACTACATAGACAAACCCCGCCCGGATATTGGCTGTATGTTCATGTTCATACAAAATCAGGAGCAGTGAAACCAGACTCATCAGCTCCCAGGCAATCAAAAAAACTGCGACATGACCCGCCGTAAGCACCAAAAATAGAACGAGCAGAAATAAATTGAACAGCATAGGCAATGTAGAATAGCAGGACGAATAGTGCTCCGAAGTATAGCCGACAGCATAGACGGAAGCCGCCGCTCCGACGATTCCCAGAATCAAAAGGAAAAAAGCCGCCAATGCATCTACCCGAAAAACAACAGCGCTGGAATGCAACCAGTATCCGGCGTAAAACAATTCCTGTTTCCCCTGTCCAAAGACAGTCCACGCCAAAATAACCATAGCCACGCATCCGGCAGCCGCCGTCCCATGAGAAATCCAGTTGGCCGCTGCATGATGCCGAAACAGCATCAGGGCCAGCAAACTTCCCGCTAAAAACAATCCAATGGTTCCCCAAAAAAGCAATGAAGGTTCCACCCTTACTCACCATGCCTCACTTGAAAACTCGCTCCGCATATGGAATACGCCAAGCGGTATGATCTATCAGCGAACCAGCTGAGAAACAAAAACAAATCGAATTCCTTTTGCCTCAAGCTCCGGAATTATTTCACGCAAGGCAGCCGCCGTAGTGGGACGCGCATGGCCGATCACCGTCACGCTGCCCAGCTTCAATGCCATTTCTCCGGCAGTTCGCAATTGCTTTTTGATGTAGGCAATATCCGCCATTCCATCCAGAAACAAATCATTCTCGGTCGTTTTCACTTTTTCGCGACGCGCTGTTTCTGCAGCCACCGAACGGCCATTGGTCCGGCTGTCAACGAAAAACAAGCCGCGTTGTTTCAGGCCCTTCAGAACGGCTTCCATGACTGCCTTATCCGCCGTTGCCTTGGATCCCTGATGATTGTTCACGCCGATAATACCCGGCAAACTGCCTGCAGACTTGTCGATCAGCTCGCGGATCTGGCTAGCTGTCATACCGACACGAACCGTAATCGGCGCTTCGGAAGACTCAACGCCGGACATCGGTTCCATCGGCAAATGCAGCATAACCTGATGCCCGCTGGCCAGTCCTTTGGCTGCCGCGTCCTTGCTGTACGGCTTGAAGGGAATAACCGCAAAAGTAAAAGAGCGTCGAATAGCGGAAAACTCAGTGATCATATCCTGCCGATAACCGAAATCATCTATGACCAAAGCAATCTCGCCCTTATGCGCAGTGCTGGTCTTTTGCCTGTTAGCGGCAGCAACCGGTTTGCGAGCCGTTTCAACGACATAAAGCCGATCACTTGTGATGGTCAGAGGATCGCCGCCCAATTGATCTTTAAACCCCACATCAAACCGGGTTACCGAATATCCATGGTATTGATCCGGTTCCACTTTGACGACAATTCCGCCGGAAGCTTTCAAGGCCGCTTCTATTGCCCGCCGAATACCTTCGGTGGAAATTTCGCCAGCGCTCTCGATCAACGAGTTGCGGGCATTCCAGCGAATTTTTCCGTCCTTGTTCTGCCGGGACACTGCCTTCGGCTCTTGAAGAACATCCGAAACAATCAG
>CAZSRN010000243.1:0-3678 GCA_964609115.1 uncultured Veillonellaceae bacterium
ATTCGATGAAACTTCCTGCAGGCGCGTAAACAGAACCGGCATCAACAATACTGTCGTAGAGAATGTTTTGGGAGTTGTCAAAAACGATGATTCTGCCGGTCGGGGGTTTGGTAAAACTGACAATCGAGTCATACCCTGTTTTTCGCCATTCGTTGTAGCCGGTTTCGGGAAGTGTCACTTTTTCTTCGCGGCTGTTAATCACGGGCGCCAAATCGGACGGCATATAGATCAACCCGGAAATCCATGCCCACATCCGGCCGTTGCTGTCAAAAAACTCGAGTTCGGATGCATCGCGCATGGAGGCAAGAAATGAACCGGCAAAGGTTGGCGAAATGACCTTTTTTACGCCGCCCAAATCCACATAGCCTTCCAACGGGGTATTTTCGGCAAGGGTTTCGATATGAGTTCCCGATACAGTGCCTTCATATGCTTTTGCATTTCGCCGCAGCCATTGTTTTTGATTTGCTTTAATGACCAAACGGGAAGGGCTGGATAGCGGTTCGATTTTTTCAAATAGAATGATATCCATCTGCCCCGATGAAATAAAATACTGTCGTTGGTCAAACGAGTCAAAATAAAACTTGTGCCCTCTCGAATCATGAAAAAAATCTGCGTTATATACTGCCGACAGAAGCGGCGCTTCCAGCCCTCCGTCCATTTTTCCCACCCGCAGGGTGTTGCTTGCGGTATCAAAAGACATTTTTATGATGTCGCCGCTGTCTCCCGCGTAATACCCCTGATATTTCAACAGAGCAACCGGTAAGGGTTGAGGCTGTGCGGGAATGAAAACAGCGTCGGGTACGGGAGCAAATAATCCTTTTTCGGTTAGATAAGCAGTCAGAACGCTGAGGGCGATTTCCTGCGCGGGGGCTTTCGGGCCTGCACCGGTCACCGCGACGGATATCCGTTGTTCCGGCAGGGTATAGAGCATTGAAGTATAGTGGTTGGTACCGCCGCTTTTGCCGAGAACGGCCAGCCCTTGAGCCTTGTACTCCGGAAGTTCGGTAATATCCCAGCCGAGGCCGAAACTGATCATTGGATTGCGCAGCTTGCCCCAGAAATCCGGCGGCTGATTTTTTTTGATTTCTTTCAGACTGGCCGGTGATAATAAATGAGGTCCTGCTGTTGAAAAACTATCGGCAAAGCGGCATAAATCTTCTGTTGTGGAAGACAGTCCGCCGGAGCCGAGAAATGATACGACTTCGAGAGGCTCCTGCCGGCCTTTCGGGTCGTAGTATCTTGCCGATGATTGCACAGCGGCGTCCGTTCGTTGTCCCAAGCCCAGCCCTGTGTTACGAAGCGACAGAGGCTGAAAAATTCGAGCGGATAAAAATTGATCATATTTTTGTCCGGAAACTTTTTCCACAATGATTTCAGCCAAGGTGAACCCATCGTTGCAATAAACGGATCTTTCGCCGGGGCGATGCTTCAGATGGGAACGGGAAAGAGTGGCCAATGTTTCGGACAGAAAGGCTGGATGGTACTGGTAGCCGAAGCTGTTGGCGTAGCTGCCGCCGGGCAGTCCTGAAGAATGATTCAGCAGCATTCTGACGGTGATATCCCGGTATCGTTCGTCCTGCATGGTAAACTCCGGAATGTACCGGGTTACCGGTTGGTCCAAATTTACCTTTCCTTCATCAACAAGCAGCATAATGGCGGTGGAGCAATAAATTTTGCTGATGGAGCCAATGTTGAAAAGCGTATCTTTGTCTACGGGGAAATTGCTTTCCCGGTCCGCTGCGCCAAAACCCTCCGAATATACAATGCGGCCTCCGTCCATGATGGCGATGGAAAAGCTTTCGCCAAGACCGGAATGGATGGCTTGCCATGCTTTTTGACGGGACAGGGTTTGAGCAGCGGGATGGGGAGCATCGCCGGTTGCGGCCCAGGTGATTGCCGACAGACTTGCCATCCACAATCCTGCCAGTACGACAATATATTTTTTCCAGGTTTTCATTACCTCGTCCTCCTGTCGTTCAATATGAAAAGTTTTCCGGAAAAAGTGGGAAAATCCTGCCAAAAAGTTCATTTGCTTTCACAGAAAATGTCGGATAGAATAATTTAGAAGAGGACTTGTCGGAAATTTGCAGCAATATTTGGGGGTTGGCATGAAACAGGCAGCGGCGGATGTTGTAGGAATTGCGATGGCGGAACGGCAATGGACGCAAAGTTTGATTGAAGCGATCTATGACGGAGTCCTGATTATTGATATTCAGGGTAAGGTATGTTATGTCAATGGCGGGTATTTGAAAATCACAGGATTGGCGGAAGAGGACATTGTCGGATTGCCGCTGGCGCAGGTCAGACCCGGCAGCGTGCTGTCGCAGGTGACAAAGTCGGGTGAAGCGCGAATGGGAGTTTATCGAAGGGAAGGGAATTCCGAATACGTTGTCGACATGTCGCCGATTCGATATAATGGGAAAATTGTCGGAGGCATTTCCACGCTAAAAGAAATTTCCCGAATTCAGTCGCTTTCCAAGGAATTAGAGAAATATGTAAAGAAGAACCGGGAATTGGCGTCGGTCGTAAGCCATATTTATAATGCCCGTTATACATTTCATGACATCGTCGGTGCTTCGTCGGAACTTCGCAAAGCCGTAGCCTTTGCGGAAAAAATTGCGCAATGCGATGAAGATGTTTTGATTTGCGGAGAGAGCGGAACCGGCAAAGAAATGTTTGCGCAGGCCATTCACAACGGGAGTTCCCGCTCGGCGATGCCGTTTGTTCCGGTAAATTGTCCGACATTGCATTCCACACTGGTGGAGAGTGAGTTGTTTGGGTATGAAAACGGCGCTTTTACCGGCGCGCGCAAAGGCGGAAAAGTCGGACTGTTTTTTGTTGCGGACAATGGAACCATTATGTTGGATGAAATTGCCGAGCTGCCGTATGACATGCAGGCAAAACTGTTGCGCGTACTCCAGGAACGCAAGGTGCGCCGGATCGGAGAGGCGGCCGAACAGGCGATCAATATCCGGGTCATTGCCGTTACAAATAAAAACCTGCTGGCGTTAGCCAAAGAGGGAAAATTCCGCGAGGACTTATATTACCGGCTCAACGCCATGACCTTGGAAGTGCCTCCATTGAAAGACCGAAAAGGGGATTTGGAGTTGCTGGCGGAACATTTTCTCGGCGAATGGTGCAAACGCAACGGCCGCTATCTGACCCTGCACGCTTCGGCGTGGGAAATGATCAATGGGTATGATTGGCCGGGCAATATCAGGGAACTAAAGCATGTGGTCGAATTTTCCGCGTATCTTTGCGAAGGCAGCGTCATCCATTCGATTCGGTTGCCGCAGACTGCGCCGTTGCCTATACCGCATCAGCATGAAGAAGTGGATTTTTCTCATCCGGAGAGTTTGAAACGAATTGTCGAAAATACGGAACGAGCAGTGATTCAGTCCATGCTCAAAAAATATGGCGAAAGCCTGGAGGCCAAGAAAATTATAGCCGGTCAGCTGGGGATTTCTTTGGCGACATTCTATAATAAGGCCAAGTATTTGCTGGAAAATGAAAAACTGTAAAAACTTCTTATATTTTAGAACCCGAGAACTGATTGTTTTAATTTTTTAGAATAATTCAGATAACTTTTACATGAATATATAAAAAAGCGCTGTTCAACAGCGCTTTTTTATATTGAAAGACACGAAAATGATGTTGGCATGATATTTGCAATATAGA
>CAZSRN010000244.1:0-3653 GCA_964609115.1 uncultured Veillonellaceae bacterium
GAATTGTCCGAACGAGGCTATCTGAATGACGAGAGAATAAAGGAACAGACCATTGACAAACTAATCGCTGAAAAACGTCATGGGTTACGGGGTATATCAGGAAAACTCCGACAGATGGGGCTGCAAGTTTCGGGAGAACAACTTCGGGAATATTGTTCTGAGCAAGAAGAATGGGAAATTGCCCGTGACCTGTTGTTGAAGCACTTTAAGACCATGGAGGCGGATAATTTTCCGCGGTTGGTCCGATATCTTGCCAACCGTGGGTTTTCCTCATCGATCATGACCCGATTGGCCGAAGAATGCCGCAAACATCAGTAGTAATGCGGCTCTAACCTTGACACTTTGTTTAAAAAGAATTACAATGAAATCGCCAATCGTGTGACCGGAAACTGTCAAGTTGTAACACGAGACAACCTGATTGAGGTAAGGTTACTTTGAAAAGCCGAGTATGTACTCGGCTTTCCCCTTACTATTTGAATGATGAAAGGAGGCAACCCACCATTGTAGAAAATTTGATTTTTGCTGTGGTTGCTGCTGGGGTCGGAACCGCAGCTGGTTACTGGATTCGCAAAAAACTGGCGGAAGCGAAAATTGCTTCCGCTGAAGAAGCCGCCCGAAAAATTTTGGATGATGCGCAACACAGTGCGGATGCAAAGAAGAAAGAGTCCCTGATTGAGGCAAAGGAAGAAATTCATCGCTTTAGAGGGGAAGCTGAACGAGAACTCAAGGAACGTCGCTCTGAAGTTCAACGAATGGAACGGCGCTTGCAACAAAAAGAAGAGAACATGGATCGTAAAATCGAATCCATGGAGAAAAAAGAAGAGAGTATCAGCAAACGTGAAACTGAAGTGGAAGACAAACAGACCCAAATCAACGACTTGTATCAAAAACAGGTGGATGAGTTGGAACGTCTGGCAGGGTTGAGTCAAGAAGAAGCAAAATCTGTTCTGTTGGCGAATGTTGAACAGGAAACCCGCTATGAAATGGCTGTCTTAATTAAGGATTTGGAACATCAGGCTAAAGAAGAATCTGAGAAAAAAGCTCGTGAAATTATTTCGCTGGCTATTCAGCGATGTGCTGCCGATCATGCGGCAGAAACCACGGTTTCCGTAGTTAGCCTGCCCAATGACGAAATGAAGGGTCGCATTATTGGACGAGAGGGCCGAAATATTCGGACGTTGGAAGCTCTTACCGGCATTGATTTAATTATTGATGATACGCCGGAAGCAATTCTAATCTCTGGATTTGACCCTGTACGGCGCGAAGTGGCTCGATTGGCGCTTGAAAAGCTAATAAGCGATGGTCGCATCCATCCTGCAAGGATTGAGGAAACTGTTGAAAAAGCGCAAAAAGAAGTAGAACAGCGTATAAAGGATGCAGGAGAGCAAGCAACTTTCGAAACGGGTATTCATGGATTGCATCCTGAAATTATCCGCTTACTGGGTCGGTTGAAATATCGTACCAGTTACGGACAAAATGTACTGAAACATTCTATTGAAGTATCTCATCTTGCAGGAGTCATGGCTGCTGAACTCGGAGTCGATGTAACATTGGCCAAACGGGCGGGGCTGTTACATGATATCGGTAAAGCAATCGATCACGAAGTCGAAGGTCCCCATGTGACGATTGGCGGGGATCTGGCGAAGAAATACCGTGAATCGCCTGAAGTTATTAATGCCATTGTTGCACATCACGGAGATGAAGAGCCCAAAACCATTCAAGCGGTTCTCGTGGCTGCTGCAGATGCTGTTTCGGCTGCTCGACCAGGGGCAAGACGTGAGACCCTGGAAAGTTATATCAAACGATTGACGAAATTGGAAGAAATTGCTGACTCGTTTGACGGCGTCGATAAGTCGTATGCGATACAAGCAGGCCGGGAAGTTCGGATTATTGTCAAACCGGACAAGATTGACGACTTGGCTTCGATTCGCTTGGCAAAAGACATTGTTAAACAGATTGAGTCGGATATGGATTATCCAGGCCAAATTCGAGTAACGGTGATCAGGGAAACCAGAGCCGTTGATTATGCAAAGTAAGAAAAAAGAAGTTTTCTGATAGACTGTATGATCCGGAAACGACCTTCCTAAAAGGTCGTTTCCGATTTTTGGGTTTATAAAGTGAGGCGAGAACCTTGTTGAAAAAATTTACGTCGAATACTACAGATCCACGCACATCGGATGGCGTAAGTCTGTTAATTTCTATATTGGTGCGGTTTCCACAAATTGGGACAGTACAGTTTGATTCGAAACATCGATTGCTTTCGTTGAATTTTATGTTGTCGCAGACTGTTTCTCCGCAGGAGTTGGATTCGTTCCAAAACACGATTTCTGCCCATTTGAAGGCGTATCATTTTATGACGACCAAAGAACCCTCCTGTGTAAAAATCGAAATGAAACAACCGTATGAAAAATTTTGCATGCTGTCGATTACAAGAGATCTTGCCAGCCTGTCAAAAGGTGAGATTACTCTTTTAAGTACGATATTGACCGAAAAATTTCAGGATTGTTTAATTTTGGACGACTCGGAATTTATACCAGACTTTATGGATGAACTTGATTTTCCGGATGAATTGATTGATAACATGTTTGAAACGGTTCGAGCTCAAAGGGCGGCTAAAAATCTTACCGCTTTGCGGGAAAATGGCCGCGTTTTGGTTTTTAGCAAATAGAACGGCAGGAGTTTTCCTGAATCCGACGAAAAGATATAGACATAACTCTTTATCGGAGGAAGGTGCAACCTCATGGCTGTTTTAAAGGTGTCAGCCAAATCCAGTCCCAATGCGGTTGCCGGCGCTTTGGCCGGAGTAATCCGGGAGCATGGATCGGCAGAGATACAGGCGATTGGCGCAGGTGCTTTAAATCAGGCGGCAAAAGCGGTTGCTATTGCAAGAGGATTTGTCGCTCCCCAGGGTATTGATTTAATTTGTATTCCTGCGTTTACCGATATTGAAATTGATGGCGAGAAAAAAACAGCCATTAAATTGATTGTAGAGCCGCGATAATGTTTTCATAGGGATTCCTGCCGGGAGGGCTGTATCTTGGAGGTAGTTGCATTCATTGGACCGACAGGCACCGGCAAAAGCCACCGGGCGTCCAAAGTGGCTCATGACTGCGGCGCCGATGTGATTATTGACGATGGTCTATTAATTAAAGATAATAGAATCGTTGCCGGTAGTTCTGCAAAGTATGAAACAAATAAAATTCGCTCCGTCAAAAAAGCAATTTTTGCCGATGACGAGCATGCCTTGCAAGTGCGGACAGCATTGGTGCAAATGCAGCCAGAACGTGTTTTGGTATTGGGCACTTCCCACAATATGGTGGAAAAAATAATTCGAGTTTTGGAATTACCTCCGGTTTCACAAGTAATCAATATTTATGACGTATCTACTCCTGCCGCCATCATGAAGGCGCGTGAGACTCGGCGGACGCAAAACAAACATATTGTTCCCGTACCGAAGATTGAACTCCAGCCACACTTGCCCAATTTCATGATTGATCCCATGCGATTGTTTGTTAAATCGTCCCGCCAGCCACGTCACCATTTCGGGGAAGTATCGGTGGTTCGGCCCAATCGTTTTTCTGTCTTTGGCAAACTGATTATTACGGAACGCGCTGTTGCCATGATTGTACGGGAAGAATTAATGAAGGATAAAG
>CAZSRN010000245.1:0-3650 GCA_964609115.1 uncultured Veillonellaceae bacterium
CCGTGCATCTGGACTCAATCTCAGTTCGCAGCTCAATCTCCGTGGCCAGTTTCTCACCTATGCCGCCCAAACGGATTTTTTCCGGACTATCTTCCACCGTGCGTTTGACAGTCATTTCTCCGCCAAGCGGCATTGCGCCTTCAGCTACAACAATGATGCTGAATCGTTTTCCATGTTCTACCCGATCTCGGACCTTGCGGATAATCACGTCAATCGAATATGGAATTTCGGGGATCAGAATAACATCTGCCCCTCCTGCCATTCCAGCATGCAAAGAAATCCATCCCGCATAACGTCCCATTACCTCCAGAATCATTACGCGATGGTGCGATTCCGCCGTCGTATGAAGACGGTCCAACGCCCAGCTTGCAACACCTACCGCCGAATCAAACCCAAATGTTCTTTCAGTGCAGGGAATATCATTGTCAATGGTTTTGGGGACGCCGACAATCTTTACCCCCAGCTTTTCCAGTTCCAGCGCCACTGCATGAGTGCCGTCGCCGCCAATAAGAACTAATGCTTGAATTCCATTGTTTTTCAAATTCTCCTGGATTCGGTCCGACATGTTGCGAAATACATGCTTGCCATTTTCTTCAGTTTTATAATGAAAAGGATTGTCTCTATTGGTCGTCCCCAATATAGTCCCGCCTCGCGGCAAAATACCAGCCACATCCCGATCGTGCATCGTAACGACCATGTCTTCCACAAGTCCCTGAAATCCGTTTTGTATTCCCTTAACCGTCATTCCTTTACCCAAAGCGGTTCTCACAACGCCCCGGATCACCGCATTAAGACCCGGACAATCACCGCCGCCCGTCAATACTCCAATTGTATGAATATCCGGCATAGCCACTTCCTCCTTCTGTAATCAACCGTCCCCTTGATTACAAACCGTCCATCATTGTTCGATTTGAATAATTGTTAGCCCCTTAGCATCATAAGTTCGTGGCATAAGCTGTCCGGCCGCAGCAATTGACAGGTTGTTCCCATCATACTCTCCTGGCCAAGCCGCCACAATTGTAAATTTTCGTCCCAGGTGTTTCAGTAACTGTAATGGATCAACCTGCAATACAGGTGCAAACAGAACCTGCATGTCATCTAATACAATCACTTCCGCCTTAAATGCTTCCAAGGTCTTGTTGATGAGTCCGTGGGCTTCCTGGGCCCGCACTTTCGGGACCATTTCCAGCAGTTCCTCTGTTAAAAAAGACCGACAGTTCACATACTGCCATCCACGGATTGCAGAAAGCTCTCTAAGCAACTTGCTCTTTCCGCTCCCCGGCTTACCGACCAGCAGAACCAATCCTTCTGCCGACTTTTGCCCGTCGCGGACGGTCTCGACGATTCTTTGAATGATCATCGTCAGCGGCCCCCTCGTCTTTTTTTCCATGGACCATGGATAAACTCTTTTTTAACTTTTCGCCGTTCCCATAAAAAAAACCTTTCCAAAAAAGAAAAATGAGAACAAAATCCATCAAAGATCTTGTTCTCATCAAATTCATCGCAACTAGTTAATCATTCAGATCATCATAGGTTTGCAACTCATTCTGCAATTCTTTATTCAGGCCGGCCAAGCTCTTGTAAACACCGCGAATATCCAGATCATCCGAACGATTATCCAAATATCGTTCCAGTTTCCTCTTCACCCGTTGCAATGCATTGTCGATGGATTTCACATGGCGAGTCAATTCAACTGCAATCTCTTGATATGATTTTCCATCCAAATAGGACATTAAAACTTTCCACTCGAGATCGCTAAGAATTTCTCCCATTTTTTCTTCAATATCAATAAATTCTTCACGGCTGATAACCAGTTCTTCAGGATCTGATATTTTGGATCCTGACAAAACATCCAGCAATGTACGATCCGAATCCTCATCATAAATAGGCTTATTTAGGGATACATAAGAATTTAAGGGAATGTGCTTCTGACGTGTCGCAGTTTTAATCGCCGTAATAATTTGACGGGTGACACATAGCTCGGCAAATGCCCTGAAAGAAGAAAGCTTGTCATTTCGAAAATCGCGAATTGCCTTATAAAGCCCAATCATACCTTCTTGAATTATATCTTCCCGCTCTGCACCAATTAAAAAATACGACCGAGCCTTTGCTCTGACAAAGTTTCGATACTTATTGATTAAATAAACCAAAGCATCTTCATTGTCATTATCTTTGGCTTCCAAGACAATTTCTTCATCAGTCAGGGCCTCAAAATTACAGTACCGCATTGAATCGCCTCCACCATGAGATGCTGCAAACCTGGCCCACTACAATGGCGAAAATCGCCATACCCGATAATCATTATATATTGATGCAACGGGTTCGTCAAGGCGTTTTCACCTGCTAGTTCTGAACCCCGGCGCTGCTGCGCTGTCGTATTACTTCATAGAGAATAATCGCGCTGGCAACCGATGCATTAAGCGATTGCACTTTGCCGCGCATTGGAATCTGAACCAGAGAATCGCAACGCTCTCGAGTGAGTCGAGCCATTCCTTCTCCTTCATCACCAATTACTACAACGATCGGCCCCGTGAAATCTACATCGTGGTAGGAGACTCCCGTTTCGGGCGCTGCGCCCACCACCCAGAATCCTTGTTTTTTCAATTCTTCCAACGTCTGCGCAACGTTGCCGATCTGCGCGACTTTGACATACTCAATAGCACCCGCCGATGCCTTTGCAACCGCTGCCGACAGTTGACAGCTGCGGCGTTGGGGAATCAATACTCCATGTGCCCCTGCCGCATCTACTGTACGAAGCACAGCTCCGAGATTCTGAGGATCTTTCAATTGGTCTAATAAGACTATACACGGTTTCTCATTGCGGCTTGCCGCCAGCGCCACCATTTCATCAACTGAAGAATAAGCAACCGGCGATACCATTGCGACAACGCCTTGATTGCGCACTCCCAAACTCATAGCTTCCAGCTTGGCCGTTTCCGTTGTTTGAACGGGAATTCCCTTTTCCTTGGCCAACGCAATAATTTCCCGAATGGAACCTTGGTAGTCTCCTCCAGAAATAAACAGTTTGCTGATAGGTCGGCCGCTGCGCAATGCCTCCATGATTGGATTTCGGCCCGCCAAAAAGTCCATCTCTTTAGGCGGCGCCACCGGTGTCGCCAGCTCGGATCGTTTTTGATAAGGCGGCTTGGCCGCTGCTGCGGCAGTTCGTCCGCCAACCAGCCTTGACGATCCTCCCCGGCTTTGTATCGATTTTACTGTCGGTTTCTTCTCCGGTTTGCCGGCAAAAGAACGTTTTTCTTCTGATCGAGGCCGACCAGTCCGTGTTTCAGACAACGGAGCTCGCCGTTCCGCGCCTGTAGATGAACTCTCCGATGAACGCTTGCTCATTTTTCGGTCTTTATTGTCGCCTGCGCCTTGATTGCTTCGAGTCGTCCGCAACTTAAATCCCCCTCTCTACAAAATCCTCCGCTGATACAAGTAGGTCCCGCCTTGGCAAAGAGTATCGGCGCCACCGTCCGTACTTCAGTCAATATTAACTCCGCCATTTTCCGTATTTCCCATTGAGCTCGTGTACAGCAACGCAATTCAAAAAAATTGAGCAATGCGCGAGCATTCATCGTCACCAGAATTTTTGTTTCCGTGGCATTGGATAAACAGTACCGGGCATCTTCCTGATGAACGCCCATAGC
>CAZSRN010000246.1:0-2439 GCA_964609115.1 uncultured Veillonellaceae bacterium
AATCAGCGTTCCCCACACCATGCCGTCCACGAACAAGGGAACGCCCATCGCTGCGCGCATACTATCCCAATACGGTTCCGGCAAACGCTGGCCATACCGCAGGTAGTCTTCGGCCACTACCACCTTCCCCGTTACCCACGCCTGCCCACTGACCCCCTGCCCTTGCCGAATAAAGTATTTTTCCGGCAGTTCGCGAATCGTCCCGCGATAATAGGCCACCCGCATTACATCGCTCGTCCCATCCCGCAGCGCCATATAAGCAAGGTCGGCGTCGACGAATTCCTGCGCCCGTCGCAGGATATCCGGCAATAGATCCGCCAAACGCCGATGGCGCACCAGTTCTTTTGAAGTGTCATGCAGCAGTGAATGCAGGGGATTCGGCAAAATCATCTGAACGCCTCCCGACTTATCAAAAAAAAAAAGAACGACAAAGACTCTATTGCTTATTTAGAATCTTCGGCGTCCATACAGTTAGCCCCGCCACTTGTACAACAACCACAATAGTCGGTTTAAAGTTCACAAACGCCCACGAAATGCCATCAATCATCTGATTTAATGTTTCATTAATTCTGCATTTGTTACTATATTCCTTCTTTTTTCGCCTTACTTGTATATTATTTTACGTTTTGAATTCGCTCGTACAACTCTTTTCCATACACAGAGTCAAACTTTTGGTGAACCTCCCGGGTTGCTTCTTTCAACTCCCCAAGATCCGGTTGCGTCACCTTCATGCCCTTCTCTTCCAATTCCCGGATCAGTTTGTCTTCGGCTTTATGCACCAGATCATTCTGGAAAAGCGCAGATTCCCCGGCCGCGTCCAACAAAATTTTCTGATCTTCCGGCGAAAGCTGCGAAAACTTTTTATCGCTCATGGCAAAAACAGCCGGAGCCCAGGAATGATAAGTCAACGTCAAATACTGCTGAACTTCATTCAGCCGACTGGACGCAATCAATTCCAGCGGATTTTCCTGCCCGTCCACCACCTTTTCCTGCAAGGCGGCATACAATTCGCCAAAGGCCATCGGTACCGGTTCAGCGCCCAGCGACCACCAAATGACCATCGGCAGTGCTTCCGGGGGGATTCGCACCTTCAGTCCGGCAAAATCTCCCAACGTCCGGAGAGGGCGTTTGGAATTTGTCACATGACGCGGCCCCCGCTCCAAGTAAGCCAGTGTTTTAATGCCGGTTGTCTGTCGCGTCGCTTCCATGATCTCTTTGCCGACATCGCCGTACAGAACCTTGGCCAAGTGCTCATGATCCCGAAACAAATAGGGCAGGGATAAAATATTGATTTTCGGATCGACGACGGAAATCGTCCCTGCGCCAATAATGCCCATATCCACTGTGCCCGATCCTACTTGCATGGATTGAAGCAGTTCTTTTTCGTCGCCGAGTTGCCCTTCGCCGAAAACCTGGACTTTTATTCTTCCCTTGCTGTTTTTCTCTACCAGTCCGGCAAATTTCAGCGAAGTTAGCTGCCAGGGATCATTGCTTGCCGCAACATGTCCCAGCCTGAAGGTAACAGCGCCATTTTTTTTGGCACTTGTGCCCCCGTTTTTTTCAGTCACGCCGCAGCCGGTCAGCAAGCCGACCAGCACCACAGCAATGACAAACGCCGACTTTATGCAGTTGCTGCCCAAAGTCCCGCTTCTTCGCATTCCCAAACTACCTCAGCTTTACGTCAATCCGACGGATTCTCGCCCCGTCCGGCAGCAGCTCTTCCATATCCGAGCTGAGTTTTTTGTCGCCGTAAAATTCCCGGGGCAACTCGCGCGTTTCCTGTAAAACCAGAAACAGTCCCTTGATATTCGCCATTTTCCCACCGTTCCACGTCACATGAATACTGCCTCCATAGTCCCAACCAAAGCCAAAAAAGGAAAAGGGGCGTTCATTGATCTCGTTGAGTTCTTCCAACGACGTTCCAATCTGAATTCCTTGCGCGGTTTTCCATTCGGCGCCTTTTTTGCGGATGGAAACCGATGCAGGCCTCGTTCCATACTTGTTGTCCTGCCAAAACAGGATCAGTTCATTGGGTGTATCGGGAAAAATGATGCTGGCCTCAAATTTTTCAGTGCCTTCCGCACCATATACCGTCCGCTGCCTCACATTATCCGCACCAAATATCCGGACGAGATCGGCCAGCGAACTGTTCGCAAGAATCGGCCCCACACGCAGAAAAGGAATACACACCCAATCATTATTTTCCAACGCAGACATCTCCGGCGCTGCCGCTTCCGCCGCAGAAATTCCCATCGCCAACCCACTCCCGATCACCAGCGCCACAATGATTCCCCAGATTGCCCATCTGTTTCTGATCCCCATCATGTACCTCTCCTTTATCGCTTTGTTTCCGAACCGCCGCTGCTGCTCAGTACATGGTTTTATCCGTTTTCTCCCGCCACTTCTCAAAGCCGGGCAGGTCCTCTTCATGGTCCAGGG
>CAZSRN010000246.1:2449-3608 GCA_964609115.1 uncultured Veillonellaceae bacterium
TTGAAGCTGGGCAAACATTCCTCACGATCCATGGAAATCAACTGCAGCTCTCCCTGATGTTGTTCAGGCTGACGAATATATTCATAAATGGCCTTGTCGTCAAAGCCGATGGCGGCCGCATCCTCTTTGGTGCAGCCATAATAAACGGTGGGAATGCGCGCCCAGTAAATAGCCGACAGACACATCGGGCAGGGCTCGCAGGAAGTATACAGCACACAGTCGGACAAATCAAATCGTCCCAACGCTGCCGCTGCCCGGCGAATCACGACCATTTCGGCATGAGCCGTGGGGTCGTTGGTTTTCAGCACTTCATTATGCCCCTGGGCAATGATCTTCCCATCCTTGCTGACGACTGCGCCAAACGGACCGCCCTCATTGTTTTGCGACCCTTTCATCGCCTCGTCGTGGGCGATTTTCATCCATGGATTCATACGGTTCCACCCTTTCCGGTTCCCCAGGCTTTTGCAACAATGGACCCTTCTGCCAATCAGAAAATAAGAGGTGCAGGATGATCCTGCACCTCTTATTTTCTTCATATAACGAGAAATTCCTTTTTTTATCCGACAGTTACGGCTTAACAGATGCTTTGAAAATCTGCTTGCCGTCTTTCATCTCGATGATGACCGCACTCTTTTCCGCATCGTGCGTGGCATTCAAGGTTGTCGCTCCCGTAATCGCCGGATATGCCTTTGTAGCCGCCAGAGCCGCCTGAATTTTGGCCTTGTCCAGGCTATTGGCCCGTTGAATCGCGTCGATCAGCAGTTTTGCCGCATCATAGCCCAGTACCGCCAAGGCGTCCGGCGTTTGGCCGTATTCTTTTTTGTAGGCCTCAACAAAAGCCTTGGATGCAGGGCTGTTATCGTCAACGGAATAATGGTTGGTGAAGAACGTATTATTGAGAGCCGCCGCACCGCCGAGTTCCACCAGTTTGGGAGAATCCCAGCCGTCGCCGCCGATGATCGGAGCCGTAATTCCCATTTCACGGGCCTGTTTGACAATTTTCCCAACCTCTTCATAATAGCCGGGCACATAAATAAAGTCAGGGTTTAATCCCTTAATTTTAGTCAATGTGGCTCTAAAGTCACGGTCGTCTTTTACAAAACCTTCCTTGGCCAGGATGGTGCCGCCATCTTTAGTAAAGGTCTTTTCAAAGTATTCC
>CAZSRN010000247.1:0-3602 GCA_964609115.1 uncultured Veillonellaceae bacterium
GCCGTTGAAGGTTCCTTTCGCTTCTGTTCCGGCTTGGGACCGGGTTCCGCCTCTTCGCCTTCGCCCGTCATCTTCCACCGCATCTCCGGCGCCAGTTATGTTTCCCGCTCTTTCGTCCGCCCAATCACCTCTTTTATCTTTTTGCCGCCTTCCGCCGCAAAAATCCCCTCGCCAGGGCCTCTTCCACCCAGCTTCAATAACATTCGCTCTTTATACAAAAGCCCCCAGCGTTTCAGTTTGGCGCTCAGGGTTCTATCATATTCAAATATACGCGCTTCATTGCCGTCTCATCCATCACAAACCCTCAGATGCATTCTTTCTGTATTAGTACTCTTTACAATAAAACGCAAACCATATTACAAAATACGGTTAGAAGTATTCAGTGATAAATAGCTTATTTACATTTTTAATAATTTTATCATTTTTTCTACCATTATTCTACGCCTGTTCCTGTAAAGATAACGTTTGTGCGCAGGCACTCATGCTCAAATACTTCGTTTGTTATTGTTTGAACAAAAGATTTTGCTATCAAAATTGACACTCCTCTACCGTTCTTGCACTCCAACTTTACAGCTGCTATAATTATTTTCGACCAATGTATACATAATGCTTGTCAGTGGAAGTGTGCCTTGGCGGCCTTCATGTGCGTCAGGTCCGATCGGCACAGAGCCTAATAGGCTACACCGTGGGTAGAAAAGGCCCCAGCGGAAAGTTTCATGCGAACTTCGTGCTGGGGTTTTCCTCTAAAAAATGAAGCAAAGTAGGATGGGAGGAACACATTTTGTATTGGAACAAGCCTATCGAAACCATGGATCGCAAGCAGATGTCGGAGCTTCAATCTGCTCGACTGATTCAACAGGTACGCAGGGTGTACCGTCAAGTTCCTTTTTACCGGGAACAAATGCAAAAAATCGGGCTATTACCTGAAGAAATCACCTCGATCAACGACATCGCCAAGCTTCCTTTTATCACAAAACAGGATATGCGCGATAATTATCCCTACGGACTATTTGCAGTTCCGCTTGCTGAAATTGTCCGTTTACATGCTTCGAGCGGCACTACGGGAAAACATACCGTTGTCGGATATACCAGTCGCGATCTCGGTATATGGTCGGAAGTCATGGCCCGAACACTGACAGCAGCAGGAGCAAACAAACAATCTCTTATTCAGGTTGCTTACGGTTATGGTCTTTTTACCGGCGGGTTGGGTGCTCATTATGGGGCGGAAGCTATTGGCGCCTCAGTCATTCCGGCATCAAGCGGCAATACGCAGCGTCAGATCTTGCTTATGAAAGACTTTGGCACAACCATGCTGGCCTGCACTCCCTCTTATGCACTATTTATTGCAGAAACAATGAAAGAAATGGGCATTGACCCGAAAGCGATATCTCTTAAAGCCGGTGTCTTCGGCGCTGAACCTTGGTCGCAAAAAATGCGTTTGGAAATCGAAAAAGCACTTGCCATTAAAGCGTTTGATATTTATGGATTGAGTGAAATTATTGGACCGGGAGTGGCTAGCGAATGTTCCTGCCAAAACGGTCTGCATCTCAATGAAGATCATTTTTATCCAGAAATTATCGACCCGCTGACAGGACAATCCCTCCCTCATGGTGAAAAGGGAGAATTAGTGCTTACCACTTTAACCAAGGAAGGTATGCCCATGCTTCGGTATCGAACACGCGATCTTAGCGTATTATATGCGGAGCCTTGCGAGTGTGGCCGAACCTTGGTACGTATGAGCAAGGTCTTGGGACGTAGTGACGACATGCTGATTATCCGTGGAGTCAATGTTTTTCCATCCCAAGTGGAAAGCGTTTTGTTAGGTCTTGGCGAAACTTCGCCGCATTATCAGCTTATTGTTGACCGGGCAGATAATCTTGATCATCTCACCGTTTTAGTTGAAATGACTGAAAGCATGTTTTCGGATGAAATTCGCCAGCTTGAAGTATTGGAGCATAAAATTGAAACCGAACTGGCCAGCGCTCTCAGTGTCAGCGCCAAGGTTCGCCTAGTCAGTCCAAAAACCATCGAACGTAGCGAAGGAAAAGCGAAGCGTGTCATCGATAAAAGAAACATCTGACTGAAGGAGGAGTAAACATGATCATTCAGCAAATTTCTGTTTTCGTCGAAAATCGACCCGGTACTTTGGCTGAAGTACTTGGCGTATTAAAAGAACACGACATTAATCTGCGTGCATTATCTGTCGCGGATACCGCTGATTTTGGAATTCTTCGCATCGTAGTCAACGACCCTGAAAAAGTGGAACGTATTCTCCGCGGCGCCGGATATGCGGTTAAAGCCACGCCTGTCCTGACCCTGACAGTGGACGACACCCCGGGTGGATTGTTAAAACAAGTGAAAAAGATGAGCGAAGCTGGAATCAATGTTGAATATTTATATGCTTTTGCCGCTACTTCGACCGACGAAGCCCGGGTTGTCATTAAGGTCGACAACTTGGACCGCGCCGAAAGAATTGTTAGTGGCGAGGCTCTGTTAACGCCTGCCGGTAAAGACAAGGGGGATATTCCCGGTTTTTATTGGTAGTGGTAGTTGTACTAAGGTTCACCAATAGTTCTTAGCTACCGGTATTTTATTTGATTACAAAACAGGTTTTTTCGTTGCTGCGAAAAAACCTGTTTTGCATTTTTTATCAACCGCTTTGTTGTTGCAAAATCTCGATATTCGAGTTATAACTGTATACAACATCTACAAAAAGGAGAAAATCGAATATTGCTACGTCATCGAGTGACCGGTCAAACCTTCCTTTTAGCCGCGACCGGCGGCCTTCTGTTTTTCACGCTTTCAGTCCCGCTTGCTTGGATGCTGGGGCCGCTGGCCGCTGTGGTCGTGTGGTCGCAAACTTTTAAAAAACCGGTATGCTGGCCGGTCAACCTGCGCAATGCCGCCCTCGTTGTGCTCGGTTACGTGATCGGTAAGGCTTTCACCGCCGAAGCTGGCCGTCAGGTCGTTGCCCAGTTGCCGGTAATGTTTCTTGTCACCACGATTATTCTTGGCATGAGCTTGCTCTTCGGATACTTGACGCACCGCCGCACCGGCATTAGCCTGGCCACTGGCCTGATGGGCTGTGTTCCCGGCGGTTTTTCACAGATGGTGCTGATGAGCGAAGAAATCACCGGCGCCGATGTGTCGGTAGTATCGTTTATGCACACGGTTCGCCTGATGTCGGTCATCTTCATTGTTCCGTATCTGGCAACGCAGGCCGCCGGGATCACCGGCATCGTTCCCGCAAGCGGGCAGATTACCGGTAACGTTGCGATTTTCTCCGCCCTGCCGCCAAGCGCCGTTCCCTTGCTGGTCCTGTCTTTCCTGTTCGCCCTGTTCGCTCGCAAAACGCACTGGCCGACGCCGTTTTTGCTCGGCCCGATCTTCGGAGCCGCCCTCGCCGCCATGGCTGGCGTCGATTGCCCCTCTCTGCCGGTCTGGCTAACCATCCCTTGCCAGATCGCCGTCGGCGCCTACATGGGTACGCAGATCCAGATGGAAAATCTCGCGAACTGGCGAAGTTTGCTGGCGTACACCATGCTCGGCGTCGTGGCCGTTCTCGCCGCCTCCCTCGGCGCCGCTTATCTGCTCGCCTATTT
>CAZSRN010000248.1:0-3585 GCA_964609115.1 uncultured Veillonellaceae bacterium
ATTCAATCTTTGTGACGGGTAATACAGTGATCGATGCCCTTCTGTCAACGGTGGCTCCTTCGTTTAAATTTGCCGATGAATTATTGTCTTCTATATCTTTCCCGACTCGCCGTGTTATTTTAGTGACTACGCACCGCCGCGAAAATTTGGGTGAACCGATGCGGCATGTTTATCAGGCTTTGAAGCGCATTGCTGCGGAGTTCCCGGATGTGGAGATCGTTTTTCCCGTCCACCGGAATCCTAAAGTTCGGGAAGTGGTGGAGTCGGTGCTTGGGAATTTGCCGCGGGTTCACCTGACTGATCCGCTTGATTACGAGCCGTTTGCCAATCTGATGGCTCGTTCCACACTGATTCTTACTGATTCTGGCGGCATTCAGGAGGAAGCGCCTTCTCTTGGCAAGCCGGTTTTGGTGCTGCGTGATACGACAGAACGCCCGGAGGCGATCACCGCCGGCACAGTGAAACTTATTGGCACGGCAGAAGAAAACGTTTATGAAGAAACGAAAAAATTGTTGTTGGACTCGAATCATTATCGATTTATGTCTGAAGCTGCAAATCCTTATGGCGACGGACGAGCTTCAGAACGAATCGTGCAGACGATTCTTTGGCGCTATGGCGTGATCACAAAGCCGCCGGAGTATTTTTAAGCAATTTTTAATCCGGGTACTACGCCGAATAGAGTATACTAATTCTATTTTTTGTATTTACAAAATAGTTTTGATATTTTAAAATAAACCAGCAGGATTTTTTTCTGAGCCGACGAATTAGATGTTTTGGAGTAGGTTTAGTTGGTATGGACAGTTGAGCAAAGCGGCTTGGCTGAAAATATTAAACCACTGTTCTTGCGGTCTCTACTGGTCGTAGAAGGCGATAGTAAGAACACCAAGGTCGGTTTTGCGATGTGCGGTGCAAGACGGGTCTTGGTGTTTTTTGCTAACAGTAGTCAATTTTGCAAATATATTATATCATTAGACTTGTTTTGGCGAGGAATCCCGCGAAACGTAGGTGACACTGGTGAAAGATGGAAACCGCCAACTGTTGGCAGCGTTGTCCTTGGCCAGTAACATGGGGTTTATTATGCTGGTTAATGCGGCAGTTGGCTTGCTGCTCGGCAAGGGGTTTGACAAATGGTTGGATTCCTCTCCATGGGGTGTGGCGATAGGCGCAGCATTGGGTATGATTGCCGGGTTGCGTGCTGTTTGCCGAAAAGCAGCGGAGTTGACTCAGGGGAATGGAAAAGATGAAAAGAATGATGACCATTCCTAAACAGATCCGTGTGATGCCGGTTTTGGTCATGTGCCTGGTTGGCTGGGTGGTCCTGTTTAGCCTGGGATTGCTTTTTTCCGGCAATGCGGCGTATTTGTCCGGCTTTTTGCTGGGGGCTGCCGGCAGCGCATTGTATATGTACTTGCTGTATCGCCGGATCCCGGTCATGTTGACTTGGTCGCTGATTTTGAGGAAGCCCCCGTCGCGCACCGGCAGCCAAGAGGTTGTGTGGGCAGATACTTTCAAGTATCTGCGATCAGGCTGGATCAAGACCATGTTGCCCATTCTGTCGATTGCGCTGATCATATTGGCTTTTTCCCGTATTTTTCAATCCATTTCGTTTTTTGCTGCCCTATTCGGTTTTTTTTCCTTTCAGATTAGCCTATTCCTGTATGCAGTCCTGATTGACTTTGTACAGGTGAGCGATTAGGCCGGAATGCCGCATCGGAAAGAGGTGATATATTAAGATGCATGCACATAAAATTGGAGAGTTTCTAGGGATGCATTTTCATCTGGACAGCATTTACATGGCAATTTTGTCCAGCGTCATCGTGTTGGTGATCGCAGTCGCTGCGACCCGCAGTCTGAAGGTTGTTCCGACAAGCCGACTACAAAACATGATCGAGATCATCGTGGAAGGATTGCTGGAGCAGATCGACAACAATATCGGTCCCAAAGGCCGAAAAGTAGCGCCACTGGTGATCACCCTGTTTATTTTTCTCTTGATTGCCAACTGGGTGGGCCTGGTTCCGGGACTTACGTCACCGACGAGTGACATCAATTGCAACTTGGGGTTGGCCTTGATGATCATACTGGTTGTCAATGTACTTGGCGTAAAAGAAAAGGGGTTTGCACGTCATTTCAGCCATTTTTTGAAGCCGCACTTTCTTTTTCTGCCCATTAATCTGATTGAAGAAATTGCCAAACCAGTTACGCTGTCCGCCCGTCTATTCGGCAATATTCTGGCGGGTGAAATTTTGATTGTCATTCTGACCAAACTGGTTCCTTACTTTATCCCCAGCATATGGCTGGCCTTCAGTGTATTTGTCGGAATCATCCAGGCCGGTATTTTTACCATGATGTCCATGACCTATCTGGCCAATGCGCTGCAGGATAACCACTAATCTTGAGTTTGCTAAGACCGTAATACATGCGGAGAATTGAGAGGAGGAAATTTTCATGGAGAATGCAATTATTATAGGGTGCTCCGTGTTGGCCGCCGCGTTTGTTGCGGGCATGGCTTCCCTGGCGGCTGCGAAGGGTGACGCGGAAGTTGCGTCAAAGGCGATTGAATCGATTGCCAGACAACCGGAAGCAAAACAATCGGTCATGGTTACGATGTTTATTGCGATCGGCCTGATTGAAGCTATTCCAATTATTGCCGCTGTTATCGCTATCGTTTTAGTGTTTGCGAACCCGTTTGTAAAATAATTGCGCGCATGAATCGTCGATGGAGGGGAGAGTTTACTTCTTTCATGCCTCCAGTTTGCGTGAGAAAGGGGATGCTATCGTTTGGTTGATTTGAATGCAACGATGTTGGCGATGATTGTCAACTTTTCCATTTTGCTGTTGTTGCTGACTAAATTTGCTTGGAACCCTCTGTTGAAAATTCTTGCCGAGCGTCAGGCCCGGATTGCGGGTCAGATTGAAGCGGCTGACCAGGAGCGTTTGGCGGCTGAAAAACTGCGGACTGAATACCAGCAACAGATGAAAAACGCAAAGAGCGACGCACAGTTGGTTATGGATAAAGCGTTGAAACAGGCTGATAACACAAAAGATGAGATTATTGCCAGCGCTCGTGAAGAACATGCCCGACTGTTGGAAGCTGCAGAAGAGAAAATTGCGCGGGAACGCCAACAGGCGCTGGAAGATATCCGCAGCGAGGTCGTGGCAATTTCTGTTGCTGCTGCGGCTAAAATCATCGGACAAAGTGTAGATGAAAATATTAATGCCAAGCTGGTAGATGACTTTATTACCCGCCTGGATGCTCAGAAACAGGGTGGGATGCCGCCATGCTAAGCAAACAGATGGCGACAAAATATGCCCACGATTTGTATGAATTGGCAAGTGAAAAAAACATTCTTACTGAAGCCCAGTTTTTGTTGGAATTGGCCGCGAAGCATCGCGATGCTGCTTTGCCCGCCATTCTGCGAGAGTATGTCGAATTAGCCAAAGAGGATAAACGTAACCTGATCATGGCTGACGTGACAACTGCATTGCCGCTGACAGCCGCTCAGGAACTGGCGCTGGCAGAGAAGCTGGCTGCCATGACCGGCAAGACGATAAAAATCAGACAGCATGTTGACAGTGGAATTCTTG
>CAZSRN010000249.1:0-3558 GCA_964609115.1 uncultured Veillonellaceae bacterium
GACTTCTTTTTCCTATTGCCCCGAAAATTCCGGCGAAGCATACTGCATATTACAAATTTTTGGTATGTCTTGTTTTGCATAAGATAAAATATCTGGTATGATTCAGCGTGATATGATACTACTTGTAGTATGGTTATAGAGGGCAGCAAGTTGGGGACGGTCAGACCGTCCCACGCAGAACTTCCGCCCGTGAGGGCGCGCGTTTTGCTCCACTTGGCAAGGGTGGCGAAGCCCCCCGTTGCATCCCCCAACCAAATAAAAATCATCAAGGTGCATCCTATGCACGAACGACCGGCGAAAAAGCGGGCCGGACCATGGCGCAGTTCATGCCCTATGTCGATGTCTGCATCGCCAATGAAGAGGATGCGGATAAAGTGTTTGGGATCAAGGCTCATAATACCGACGTCACCAGCGCGTCTCTCAGCCATGAAGGCTACAAGGACGTAGCAAAACAACTGACCGACCGGTTTGGATTCAAAGCGGTCGCCATTACCCTGCGCGGCAGTATCTCGGCTTCCGACAATACGTGGGCCGCGATGCTCTTCACCGGCGGCGCCTACTATTTTTCCCGGGAATATCCGGTGCACATCGTAGACCGGGTCGGCGGCGGGGATTCTTTCGCGGGCGGTCTGATTTACTCCATGCTGAACCAGATGTCGCCGCAGGATACCCTGGAATTCGCCGTCGCGAATTCCTGCCTGAAACATAGCGTCGAAGGCGACCACAATCATGTTACTCTGGCTGAAGTCAAAGCATTGATGGCAGGAGATGCTTCCGGACGGGTTCAGCGGTAAACAACCTGCAATAATGGGGACTATGATGCAAAACCTGCGGTGATAGGCCGCAGGTTTTCATTTGTGCAGTCAAAACAAAAGTTTTACGCAAAGTTTCTTGCTCCGCTCCCGAACTTTGGCAGGATTTTTTCCCTCTGAGGGCAAATTAAATAGCGTTGGAAAGGGGATGGATCTGTTGAAGTTTACTGTCGTGGTGGACAATAATGTTCCACCGGGAGCTAAAGCGCCATTTCGCGGGGAACACGGATTGTCGATTCTGGTGGAAACCGGAATAAATCGTATTTTGTTTGATGCCGGACCGTCGGATGTCGTGGTGCACAACTTGGGCTTATTAGGTGTTCATCCGCGTGATCTGGATGCCATCGTGCTGAGTCATGGACATTATGACCACACTGGGGGACTTGCCGGTTTGTTGGCAATGGCGGCGAAGAAAATTCCGGTGTTCAGTCATCCCGATATATTCAAACCCCGGTATTCGGTAGCGGGAGGAAACTGCAAATATGTCGGCGTGCCTTTTAATAAAGAGTTTTTGACACATTTGGGCGCTGATTTTCGCAATGTGGAAGAGCCGTTGGAGTTGGTGCCGAATTTGTGGATCAGCGGACCGGTACCCCGCGAAACTGCTTACGAAGAAGGCGACGAAAGATTGGTTGTGCCGGAGACGGCCTGCGATTGCGAAGATTGTGATGCCGCGTCCGCTTTTCAACGAGATCCCCTGACCGATGACATGGCCATTTATATTCGCTGTGGAAAAGGACTGGTTGTACTCGGCGGATGCGCTCATTCGGGCATTATCAACATGGTGAACCATGGGTTGAAAGTGACTGGATCCATCCGGGTGCATGGGTTGCTGGGCGGGACGCATCTGGGGCCGACCAGCGAGCCGCAAAAAAACGCTACCATCGCAGCGCTGGAATGGTTTAATCCTGACTTTATCGCGTCCAACCACTGCACGGGATTCGCGGTTATGGCAAGGCTTTCTCAGGTATTCGGCGAGAAATTCATTCCCGCGTTTTGTGGAACGACCATGGAGTGTTAAAGAGAACGTATCAGGATTCATTGGGATTTAAAATTCAAAGAGCCGCCGTTTCGGAAGAAATGGCGGCTCTCACTTTATCCGTTTATTTTGAAGCGGTGGACCGGTCTGCCGACAGAAATATAATCCAGCAACATTTGCAATTTTCCCTGCGTGACCAGATATTCGAGATATCGGCGCGCCGTCACTCGCGAAACACCGGTGCCTGCGGCCACATCGTCGGCGGAAAGCGGAGCGGCATGGGTTTGCATGAAATCAACGATGGAGTTCATGGTTTGAATATGAAAGTTTTTGGGAGTGTCGTGTTGCGATTCGGTTTTCACAGAGAGCATGGCATCCAGATCCGTCTGGTTCAAGGTCGACTTTTGGGTTAGTTTTTTACGAAAATCCAGATAGGATTCCAAAGCCGCCCGATATCGTTCAAATTTGAAAGGCTTTACAATATAGTCGATAACGCCCTGACGCATAATGCGGGCAACAGTGTCGGCATCTCCAGCTGCCGTCACCATAATTACATCAACGGGAACTTCACTTTTTCGCAGCAACGATAATACGCTTACACCGTCGACCTCCGGCATATAAACATCCAAAATGAGCAGGTCCGGGTTTTCTTTTTCCAGAAGGAAGAGAGCTTCCTGACCATTGCGCGCGATTCCGGCCACGACAAAGCCGGGCACGGCTTCGGTAAAGTTCCTGTTAATATCGGCAACCATCGGATCATCTTCTACGATGAGTACGCGAAAATCTTTCATATCGGCTCCTCCTGCCAGTCGCACAGCGGAATAGTCACGGTGAATTCAACGCCGGATTGCGGCAGGTTGGTAAAATGAATGCTGCCTCCCAATTCCCTTAATTTTACTGCGATCAGCGCCAACCCATAGCCGCGTGCCCCGTGTTTCGTCGTGACACCGCGTTCATAAATGCGTTCGCCCAGTTCCGGACTAATTCCCGGGCCGGAATTTGATACCTTTATGATCAATTCAGTTCCCGTGTCATAAACGCCCACGAGGATTTTTTTGTCCGGCAAGGATGCGACCGCATCCATGGCATTCTCAATCAGGTTGCCGAGAATCAGCACCATGTCGGCGCCGGTGCAGGGCAAGTGAGTATGTTCCAGAGAACTCAACGGATCAATTTGATAATCAATTCCCAATTCACGGGCTCGGCTGCTCTTGCCGACAAGGAGAGCAAAGGTAACCGGATCCTGAATTTTGGTTTGCAGACGGTCAAAAAGTTCCTGCACCAAGCCGCTGCTGTCCGTGATAAAGTCAACGGCTTCTTCATTGCGCCCCAATTGAATTAACCCGGCAATGGCATGAAGTTTGTTTTTATATTCATGGGACTGGGCTCTCAGCCCATCAATAAAGCGATGGACGCCGCTGATTTCTTCGGCCAGTCTGCAGGCCTCGGTACGATCGCGAAAGGTAATCACAGCGCCGACATCTTCGCCCTCAAGCCGGATAGGAACGCTATGAGCCAATATCGTTATGCCGTTAACCTGATATTCTCGATTATAAAGAGCGGTTGTGGATGCAACCAAAGTATTTTCCTCATCAAAAGGAATCATCTCTGCAATGGGTCTGCCGATTGTTGTTTCCGGCAGAACACCGAGAATCGCGCCTGCTTCGCTGTTCATCAAGCGTACATTCCCAGCGGCGTCGACAGTGACAACGCCTTCCTTGATTGATTCGAGGGTGGCAATGTGCTCCTGCAACAGTCGCGCAATCT
>CAZSRN010000250.1:0-3531 GCA_964609115.1 uncultured Veillonellaceae bacterium
CCGGCTCGCTTACCATGCCACAACTGCCCCTGTCGAAACCAGTACGCCCCCGTATGAGGGTCGTTGGTTGGCAAAAACGAATTGCTGCATGTTTGCATATTCATTATAACATAGTTTGATGAGAGGGAGAAGACGGGTGTTTTGCTACTCCTTCTGCCGGTCACGCATGACCCGATCGACTTCGCGTTTGGCGTCATGTTCAGCGGCGGCCTGCCTTTTGTCATAGAGATCTTTGCCGCTGGCGAGAGCCAATTCCACTTTAGCCAAACCATGAGACAGATAAATTTTTAAGGGGATCAAGGTGAACCCTTTTTCGCGGGTTTTGCTGAGCAGGCGCACGATTTCTGCTTTGTGCATCAAAAGCTTCCGATTGCGGCGCGGTTCGTGATTGAACCGGTTGCCCTGATCATAAGGGCTGATATGGGCGCTAATGAGAAAAAGTTCCTTGTTTTCGATTTTTGCATAAGAGTCCGTTAGATTGGCGCGTCCTCCGCGCAAGGATTTGATTTCGGTACCGGTCAAGACAATGCCGGTCTCGAAGGTTTCATGGATATGGTAATCATGCCGGGCCCTACGGTTTTCGGCGACGATCTTTATGCTTTGATTTTTTGCCGGCACTGGTGTTCACCTCTGATTTTTTTCTTTTGGTTGTATTTTGCGAATGGGTTGATTTTCGCTGAGAGCTGCTTTGGCTTGGCGCAACTGTGGCGCGGCCAGCCTCTGCTTTGCGAGTTTTTGCTGTTGAGGCTAAAACAAAATCAATGGTTCGGTCGGTCGGGTTGGCTCGAATGAGACGTACAGTTACGGTATCACCCAGCCGATAGCGTTTTTTTAGCCGTTCTCCGAGTAGGCAGTGCTGGTCCTCGATATATTGATAGTAATCATCTTCAATGGAAGAAATGTGTACTAATCCTTCCACTCCGTTTTCCAGTTCGACAAAAAAGCCAAAAGAAGTAACTCCGGCAATGATGGCGGAAAACTCTTTCCCAATGAACTGGGTCATATATTCGGCGGTTTTCATATCGACTGATTCACGTTCAGCCTCGGTTGCCGACCGTTCCCGGTCGGAAGAATCGGCGGCAATTTTGGGTAGTAGCTGTGCAAGCTGCTCCCGGCGTTCTTCAGATAAGTGACGGGACAGCGTTTCGTGCAGGAGACGATGGACGATCAGATCTGGATAGCGCCGGATGGGAGACGTGAAGTGTGTGTAGTATTTGGCGGCTAATCCGAAGTGACCGGCGTTGTCTGTTTCATACCGGGCTTGCTTTAGTGAACGCAGCATGAGGGTAGAGACCATTTTCTCTTCCGGGCGGCCTTCCATTCCTGCCAGCGCTTTCTGCAGATCCATAGGTTGTACGTCTGTCCAAGCGCCGATGTGTTGACCAAAGCTTCGCAGCAGATCTGCAAGTTTGAGCATTTTTTCAGGATCGGGGTCAGCATGGACGCGATAGACAAAGGGAATTTTTTGGTGGTGCATATGCTCGGCGACAGTTTCATTGGCGGCCAGCATGAATTCTTCAATGATGGATTCGGCAATGGTTCGTGTCCGCTTGTCAAGTCCGATGGTTCTTCCCTGATCATCAAGGATGACTTTGATTTCTGCGAGGTCGAAGTCAATGGCGCCTCGCCGTTTGCGTTTTTCCCGCAGAATAGTCGCAAGTTGTTTCATGGTTTCCAGCATGGGGACTAATGGAGCATATTGGTCACGGAGCGTTATGTCCTGATCGGCGACAATTCGACGAACAATGGTGTAGCTGAGACGGGTGCGAACGCGAATGACGCTGGGGAAAATTTCATAGCGCAGGATACGACCGCTGCGGTCTATATCCATCGTAGCGGAAAGCGTCAGTCGGTCTTCGCCCTGGTTGAGGCTGCAGATGCCGTTGGACAAGCGATGCGGCAACATGGGAATGACACGGTCGACGAGATAGACGCTGGTGCCGCGTAGTCGGGCTTCCAAGTCCAAAGGGCTGTTTTCTTTGACATATTGGCTGACATCGGCAATGTGCACTCCCAACCGGAACAGGTCGGGGCCCACCGTTTCGACATGTACGGCGTCGTCGAGGTCCTTGGCGTCTTCCGAGTCGATGGTGACAGTGGGAAGGTCGCGCAAATCTCGCCTTCCCGCCAATTCGACCGGGTCGATGATGGAAGGGATTCGCTCTGCGGCGCGGGCTACAGCCGGCGGAAAATCACGGGGGAGCTGGTGAGCAGCAATTACAGTCAAGACATCGACACCGGGGTCTCCCTGCTTGCCAAGAATTTCTATGACTTTTCCTTCTGCAGGTTTTCCATGCCGGGGCCAGCGGGTCATTTCCACAATAACCTGGTCGCCTTTGCGGGCGCCAAGAGTGGCAAGTTTGGGAATTTGTATTTCAGTCGAAATTTTTACATCCAACGGGTGCAGAACGGCAATGCCGCGATTGAGCGCAAAGGTCCCCACAATGTGGGTGTTGGCTCGTTGCAAAACCTTTACAACCCAGCCTTCAGCCTTGCGTCCGTACAAAGTCGCCCGTTCCGTCAGCCGGACACTTACTTGATCACCGTGCATGGCATCTTGCAAGCCTTCACGGGAAATAAAGACATCAGACTCTGTAGGATCAGACGGAATCAAAAAGCCGAATCCGCGTCCGGATAATTGTAAGCGACCGTCAATTGTTTTCATGTCGGGTCGGTGACAAAGACTTTAGCTGTGCCTTCAGCAGTTACTGTTCCATCCGGCAGTTCTATAGTGCCCGCCGTTTCATAGAGCCGCCCCTTGTTCTTCGTGATTCGGCCCTTGATCAGCAAAGGAACGCCGATGGGTGTCGGTTTGACGTAGCGCACTTCCAGACGGGCGGTGACGGCAGTCATTCCTTTGGCATAAATATAGCGGGCCATGATTTCATCCAGCAAAGTGCTGACAATTCCACCATGCATGATCCCGTTATAGCCTTGGTGTTGAGCGGCGCCGGTGAAGCGGGTGACATAGGTGGCGTCCTTTTCTTCAAATTCAAGTTTAAGGCCGCAGGGATTGAGGCGTCCGCAGGCAAAACACCATTCGTTTTGATCTTCTTGTATATTTTCCATCGTGTACTCCTTTATTTTTTAGTGACAGCTTTGGCGCCGTTGAGCGGTTTTTTTGACCAAAGCTCCGGATCATCCGGCAATAAGCGAAGATCCGGCAGATTATAATGGTCTGGGTTTGTCAGATATTGAGCATTGAACCCGACTGTGAATTCGTACACGTCACCGGTAGCGGGTCGATAGAGCCTTTCTACGTTACGCATGCTGTCTGCTTTTTTTTCGGCAAGCAGGTTTTCATTAGGCTTTCGTTTTTCCCAGATGGATGCCATAGCATCTAAAACCGGTTTGAACGAATTAGCTTCGGGCAGCAGGACAGGTAAGTCTTCCGCACGTTCTTTGCGGCATTTTTTATCGTATTCGGCTCCCAGCTTAAATGAACGCCCGACAGCGAGTAGGGCAGGCAGTTTGGCGGACAGTTCCCCCTTGGGGGCTGTAAGTCCGTACAGCATATAGCCCATGCCGATT
>CAZSRN010000251.1:0-3528 GCA_964609115.1 uncultured Veillonellaceae bacterium
TCTTCGCCAGGACCCCAACATCATCATGGTGGGCGAAATCCGCGACAAAGAAACTGCGGAAATCGCTGTCCGGGCGGCTTTAACCGGACATTTGGTTCTGAGCACCATGCATACCAATGACGCGGCGGGCGCATTGACCCGACTGATCGATATGGGGATTGAACCGTTTTTGGTGGCGTCTTCGGTCCTCGGATGCATTGCCCAGCGGCTGGTACGCCGGATTTGCCCGGAATGTCGCGCACCGTATACGCCGGATCAGGATTCGCCTGATTGTATGATGCTGCCGGAATCCGCCAATGCCTGCGCAACGGTTTTTCAAGGGGCGGGGTGCATTCAGTGCGGTTACACCGGCTATCGGGGACGGGTTGCGGTTCATGAAGTGATGCCGATGACGCCGCGACTCCGTGAATTGGTTGTAAAACGGGCCGCAACAACGGAACTGGCGAAAGTCGCCGTCGAGGAAGGGATGCGAACCATGCAGCAGGATGGGCTGCAAAAAGTATTGTCAGGCTTGACTACCGTTTCGGAGGTTATTCGGGTCGCCTATTCGGAGACGGAAGCCTGACCCACCAGGTGACGCAGAGGGGAAAGGAAGTGCCATGCGATGAAAATGGAGCAATTGCTGCGGGAAGCCGTCGGACGCCGCGCTTCCGATCTGCATATTACTGTCGGCATGCCGCCGATTCTTAGAATCAATGGGGCTTTGGTCAAACTGGATGAAGCGCCGCTGGGGGTTGCGGATACCTTGCAGCTGTTCGAGTCCATTGCTTCGGAAGAAAGAAAAGCGTTGCTGCTGCAAAATGGGGAAGTGGACTTCTCTTATACCGTTCCCGGACTCAGCCGGTTCCGGATCAATTCCTTTCGTCAACGAGGGTCCATCGCCGTGGCGGTGCGCATCATTCCTGAACAGGTTCCTTCGCTGGATCAACTGGGATTGCCCGATATCATCACAACGCTGGCGCGCAAACCGCGAGGCCTGATCCTGGTTACCGGCCCGACCGGCAGCGGAAAATCAACGACAATGGCTGCCATGATCAATCAGATCAATAATGAACGGGCCTGTACGATTCTGACGCTGGAGGACCCCATCGAATATCTGCATCGGCACAAAAAAAGCCTGATTAATCAACGGGAAGTGGGCTCGGATACCAAGAGCTTCGCCAACGGCCTGCGGGCGGCATTGCGGGAAGACCCCGATGTGATTCTGGTCGGGGAAATGCGGGATATGGAGACAATCAGTATCGCCGTGCGGGCAGCGGAGACCGGGCATCTGGTATTGGCTACCGTGCATACGAGCGACGCTTCCCAGACGATCGACCGGATTATTGACGTCTTTCCGCCGTACCAACAGCAGCAAATCCGCACGCAGCTTTCGCTGACGTTGCAGGGAATCGTGTCGCAGCAGCTGTTGCCCCGGCGAGATAACGCCGGGCGCGTGGTAGCGGTCGAAGTTCTCATGGCGACACCGGCGGCGCGCAATTTGATTCGCGAAGGGAAAAGCCATCAACTGTTGTCGGTCATTCAGACCGGGGCCAAGTCCGGGATGCAGTCCATGGACTCTGCACTGCGCGATCTTTGCCGCGCCGGGATGGTATCGGATGAAGAAGCGCTGATGCGGGCAACGGATCCGGAAAACTTTTTGCGTCTGCGCATGGGATAGACGAGGGGAAAAATGGCGAAACAATTTGAGTATCGGGCGCGGGATGCCAAGGGGCAGCTGTTCACCGGATTGATCCTGGCGGACGACGAAGCTTCAGCCGCCGGGCATATTCGCAATAAGGGACTGTATGTCACAAAAGTGAAAGAAGCCCGATCCGCGCAGGATATCGGTCTTCTTTTGCAAAATCTGCGCGCGATCAAGACTCGCGATCTTTCCATCCTTTGTCGGCAATTTGCCACCATGCTGGAAGCCGGACTGCCGATTCTCACCTGTCTGGGCGTATTGACCGATCAGACGGAGAACCCGCGCCTCAAAGACAAGCTGCAGAGCGTGTACAAAAGCGTGCAGGAAGGATCGGCGCTGGCTCAATCGCTGGAGACACATTCCGACGTGTTCCCCAACATCATGACCAGCATGGTGGCCGCGGGAGAATTGGGCGGCGTTCTGGAACTGGTCATGCAGCGGCTGGCGATTCACTTTGAAAAGGAGCATCGACTCAACGAAAAAGTGAAGGCGGCGATGACCTATCCGTTGGTCGTCATGTCGATGGCGGTTGTTGTCGTTATTTTTGTGCTGACGTTTATTTTGCCGACTTTCGTGGGAATGTTCGAATCCATGAAAGTGGAGCTGCCGCCCCTGACCCGGGGACTACTGGCGGTAAGCGGATTCATCACCCGGCATTGGATTGCCCTGTTGATTTTCATTGTGGCCGTTGCCTATGGAATCAGGACTTTGTTGCGTTATCCCGGTCCCCGGAGGGTTTGGGACCGATTTGTACTGAACATGCCTGTCTTTGGGTCGCTGGTCCGGAAAGTTGCGATCGCCCGATTTACCCGGACGCTGGCGAGTCTGATCCGGGGCGGCGTTCCCTTGCTGTCGGCTTTGGAAGTGGTCAAGAATGCAACGGGAAATGTGGTCATTGCCGAAGCCCTCTCGGAATCGCAGGAAAGCATCATCGAAGGGGAAAGTCTATCTTCCCGGTTGGGGGCGAGCCGCATTTTTCCGCCGATGGTCGTTCAAATGGTGTCTGTCGGCGAGGAAGCGGGCGAACTCGACAAGATGCTGGATAAAGTTGCGGACTTTTACGAGGCGGATGCGGAAGACATCGTCAGCCGTCTCAGCAGTATGCTGGAGCCTTTTCTCATCGGGTTTCTCGGCATCACGATCGGCAGCATCATTCTGGCGATTATGTTGCCGATGTTTGATGTGATTACCAGCATCAACAAGATGATGTAAGCCTTGAAAAGAGGCAGACGAAGCGTTGCCGGGGAGGCTGCGGGCTTACGCAAAGGTGTAAATTCACCGATAATATAACTAAAGAAAGTGGAAAGGTGGGTTGACAGGTAGAAGGGTGGGACCGTATAATAGAGTACGGCAAGTCATTCTTTGTTAGGCTGAAACGGAATGCTTTCAAGGGTTTTAAAAGAATTTCAAATAAAAACATAGGGAAAGAGGGAAAAATAGAAAATGGTGCAATTGTTTCGAAAAAGACTTTCCAATCGTAAAGGCTTCACACTCGTAGAATTGATGGTTGTTGTGGCGATCATTGGGATCCTGGCCGCCATCGCAGTGCCCAAATTCACTAGCGCAACGGATTCGGCCCGCGGCGCCAAAATGCAGGCGGATTTACGGACGATTGACAGTGCCGTGGCGATTGCGGTTGCTCAAGGAAAGACTATTGCTGCTGTTGATGATATTTCAGCGACAGGTGCTACTGCGGGTAGTTTTTTTGAAGCAGTTCAGGCGAATCTTTCAACTCCTACATCAATCAAACCGCCTACCGGAGCTTGGAAAACAGCAACTCATAGCGGTGCATCAGCCCCGGCTGAAGTATATAAAATTGATGGAACAACAGGGCGCGCTATGGT
>CAZSRN010000252.1:0-3527 GCA_964609115.1 uncultured Veillonellaceae bacterium
TCAAAATGTTCATGACTGACAACCCAATAGTCGATTTGTTTTTTCGCCAGTTTTTCGCTTACGCCTTCTTCGATAAAACGTTTTTCCATCCACTTCGGATTCCAGCCGGTATCCAGCAAAATACGCTTGATGGACCCATCCAGCAATTCCGCTTCGATATACGTTGCAAAACCGCCGCTGTTGTTACCTTCGAAGCCGGCGGCAACGCCCTCAACCGTCCACGGAACAATATACTGGTTGACGAGCAATCCTCCCGCTTTTTTCATGTCATTAAGCAATATGCTATTATCAAACCAGCTGGTTTCCGAAACTACTTTCATTTTAAGGCCCTTAATCTGGCCGATATCCGTCTGATTCAATTTTTCCGCCGGCAGGACCTGCTTGTAAAAAGCCGTGGATGATAGCCCGGCTGTTGCAAAATAGCCGGCGGCCACACCCAGGCTGGCGCCTTTAATAAATGAGCGCCGGGAAATGTCTTCCGCCATTGATTGGTTCACTCCTTTCGTTCTTTGTAAGCACTATGGTCGTTGCGCGATGAGCAGCTGCATCGTGATCCAAAACAATCCCCCGCCAACAACCAACCCGGCCAGTAGCCCCGTAATGTAACCAGAACCACCCGAAGCTGTTTTTTCCGACATTCCTTCACCCCCTCATTCTTTTTCTATATCTCCATGCGCCGGCACACCTGGCGGCATCGGATTGTTGCACTGGGATTGGCGCGAAGGGTTCGACCGTCGCTGCTGAATTCCAGTCCCTCCTCGTTACTCAACAATTCCGATGCACGGGAGAATCCATGATGTTCCTGCCAGCCCATGGCAAAACGGCGAGCCACAAAGTCAGTCAGCATCCAACCGGGAAAATCCCGGTCGATGTCCCCCTTCCGCAAGACTTTCATTGTGGCGCCGTCCTGGTCACCCATGTAGTAATTTTCTGTCATCGCTACTCGCCAATAATCCTGACTTTCCCAGCTCACTTCGCTGACCTTGTCCCGCAAAAACTTGATTTCCATTTGGCCGGCCAGAAAGAAATCTTCCGGGACCCGCTCAGCCAGTCCGGCGAGCGGAGCGCCGGTTCCTTCCCGAAGATCAGCAAACCGTTCCCCTGCATGATGGTGAACGCCGCCGCAACAAGCGCAACTGGTTTCGCCGCCTTGCCATTGCGCCGGCTTGGTTTGAAAGATTTCACTCAAGCGACAAACCTGCTCCAGTACGGATAACCCGTGAAAAATTGATTCGTCAGGGTGCGGATAATACTTGATCCGCAACAAAGCCCGCCAATCCCAAACGGAGTCCGCAACGCATTCCAGCAAAGAGAGCTTGAACACTCCCGGGAAATCATGAAACCATAAATACCAATAGGGATCTTTGTCCCGCATCTGGCTGATATATTTCAGCCCCAGTTTTTCCCGCGTGAGATCATTGGAAAAACATACCATCCAATAGTGATTGATGGCGCCTTCGCCGGCAATCAACCGGTCCTCTCCGCTCATTCTTGTCCCTCCCTTTCCGCAGCGCCAACAAATAATTCCCGAACCACTTCCATTTTTGATCTTCCTTCATAAGGGATTCCCCGACGTTGTGCTTCCTCAACCAACATATCCCAGGGCATTTCCGACAACAGCGCGTAGCTATAAAGCGGGGAAGACAAATAACCGTCCATGACCCTTCGCTCTTCGGTCGCAATCGTTTCAGATTCTTTAACTTCCTGATTTTCCGCCGTTGCATCCAGTTGTTCGGACTCCACCTTGATTCCCAACATCGGCGTCACCTTCCGAAAAACCTCGCCCAACCCGCGGCGGGACAAAAACTCCCGTCGGCTCATCTCTCCACTCATTGTTTCTTCTCCATCGGATAATTATTTTCGTCCAGCTGGGAAAATCCGGCGCACAACGAAATAATTTTAAAACCTTCCGCCGTTAATGGCGCCGTGACCATCGCCGCCAATTGCCCGCTCTTGCAACACAAAATCAGCCTCTTGTCTTTCGGCAGTAAGGAAAGTTTACTTTGCAGCTCGGCCAATGGGGCACTGATGGAACCTTTGATATGACCCCGTTCATAGTCTTCGCGCGGCCGCAAATCGACAAAAGCATATTTGCTTGGCGATCCTTCCACTAGTTCTTTAGTATCCGTCTGGGCAACCACCAACGTTTTTACCGAATGCTGTTTGGCAATCGCCAGCAGGTTGGATTTTATGCCGGCCAATGCCCCGGCGCGGGAATCCTTTTCTTGTTTCGCGTCGGCTACTGAAAACGCCGATTTCACTGTATCCATGACGAATCCTGCTTTCTCCAGATTGGCAAACCCGCCGTTGATAAAAATCGCCCGATACCCGTATGCTTTGAGCGGCGCCATCGCCAATGCCGAACTCTGTCCGGTGTAACAATACAAAACCATGGTTTTATCGGTCGGCAACCGATCGATATTTTCGGCCAACGCCACGATGCTCAAATTGACGGCGCCGCGAACGTGTTTTACCGCATAATCCGCCGGCGACCGCAAATCGAAAAATAAATAGCCGCCTTCTTTTCCCTGCGTCATCGACTTTGCCTTCCCGGCATCCACAGGAAACTCGCCACTGGCAACTTCGGCCAGTACTTGACGATACGCCTCCCAGATCAAGCGTTTTGTTCCTTCCGGGTCTTCACTTATTTTTTGTTCGACAGAAGCCGACAATGGAGTCGTCACGGGATTCACCGTTTGCTTGCCGCAACCGGCCCCAAACAGCACGAGTCCAAAAAACAAAAAGAACATTGGAATCCAGCAGTACCGACTATGCATTATTCCTCCGCCTCCGTTTTCGCTCCGCTTTGAATCTTTACGGCAATATATATTGCAACTCTCGTGCCAAACAACCAAACGCCTATAACCACAAGGATTTCTCGATAATCGCCGTTTTTTGTTTCCGTAGTCAAGTTACTACAAAAAACAAAAAAGCACTCCGTTATTGGAGTGCTTTTACCACACGAATTTAGCAAATTGTTTTACTTCTTTACGAACCGTCCGTCATCTTTGGTTTTGTCCAATTTGCAAAGATTATCGGCAAACCAACCGATTCTTTCGACCGGGCGAATATCAAACTCGCCGACATACGGCTTGATATCCAGAACCGGCGTCTGGTCCAGAATATCCACATCGGTGATGCGAAGCTCCCCATCCTCCACCGAAAGAAGACGAACAACAGAAAATCCGATTGGATTCGGTCGTCCTGGCGACCGTGTCGCAAATACGCCATGACTTTTGTTGCCTAAAAAAGGTTTGACCAACAATCCGGCCGGTTGGATACGATGCATGTGATATAGCAAAATCAAGTGCGAAAATCCCTCCAGGTCTCTTAGCCCCTCACGGAAAGAAGGAAAAATCTCCACCTGCGCTTCCACGCCAACGGCCGATGCCGCAGCCGACTGAATCGGTGTTCCCGTCGGTTCCGCGAATGGGGAATGAACCACCCCGATTGGCACATATTGAATCATTCGGCGCCTCTTTCAAGAACATATTTATTCACTGATTCATTCAGGTTTAGAGTCGGCA
>CAZSRN010000253.1:0-3518 GCA_964609115.1 uncultured Veillonellaceae bacterium
TGATTGCGACGCGAACCGCCAAAGAGCTTCGGGAGCAGAAGCCGTTGGTGTTGAATCTGCCGGTCGATGGAATTGCCCGCGACTTTGCCAAAGTTCAGATCAAATCCAATCTTTTCATCACCGACGATTTATGCCGGGACTACTATTCCGGCGGCCTGTTTTTTACCGTACACAAGAACACTTCCCTGAATTTGACCTATGAAATGCTGCAGGTCCGCACCATAGCCGACTTTTTGGGCAACCTGCAACAGTCTCTGCTGATCGTGGCGCCGGATAACGCAAACATGGAAGAGTTTACGCCGGGAGCCTGGACGTATGGGCTGATGCGAAAAGCCTACCCCTATCTGGATGTTCAACTGGTCCGTGCGTCGGAACTGCCGAAGAATTCGCCAGTCCCCCGAATTTGGGTGGGAATTGATTCCAAACTGCCTGAATACTTTAAGGGGTCTGTTTCCGGCATTACGCTGAAGGACGCCAACACCCTGCTGATTTCCGCCGGAGATGTGAAGGCGCTGGCGTCTCATGTGCGCCAACTCGCGGATTTGCATCTTTTCCCGCTGAATCCGACCGACAGCAAGCGCATTAAAGTGACGCCGCTGGAAAAATCTGCAGGGCAGGAAACAGAAGCGATTGCTTTCGGCAGCAACATTGCGCAGGATGGAATTCAGGTCGTCGCCTCCTTCTTCCAACTGACGCCGGCCTTGCTCAAAAACATACCGGAGCGGCTGGGGCTGCATCTGGAAGGAGCGTATACCGTGGCCACCGATGAAGCGCGGGCGGTAAGGCTGGACGTATTCGTGAACAACAGCCTGGTTCACAGCTCCAATCTGGATAACACCGGAAAATTCAAACAGGATGTGCTGTTGCCGGAATCTGTCGAAATTCGGGCCCGAAACGACATGAGCATTCAGTTTACCTATCCCGATCAAACGGGACAGTGCAGGGTCCGGGGAAAAACTCAGTCGATACAGATCTTTCCGAACAGTTATATGTGGGGTTCGGGGCAATATAAAGCGGAGCGGTTTACCTGGAACAACATCGGACTGTTTTGGGGACGCAAAGGGATTGTGCTGATGGATGAAACGCTGGGATCGAACCTGCTGAAAATTGCCGGTGAAATCGCCTATTTCATGGACCTTCAGCTACCGCCCAGGATGGCGGCGTTCCCGGAGTTTGCGCCATTGACGCAACAATCGGCGGCGCCGGAGAGCGGGTATGTGCTGCTGGCCGGAATGACGGGCAACATCCCGGCGGCGTTGCAGGATAAGATGCCGGTTGCCTTGGGAAAAGATTTTACCCTGTATCGCAAAACGACACAGAGTACGGAGTTTGAATATAAAGCAACCGTAAATTCCGTAGTGGGGCGGATCGGCGAAAACAAGGGCGCACCCCTCGTGATTCTGTCGGCGAACCTGAATGGGGACCTGTTCCTTGAAACCTTGCGCTACCTGAACCGGTCACGCAATTATGAGACGCTGATCGGCAACGTATGGGTGTATCAACAGCCGAACCGGCTGTATTCCTTCGATGTCCGCGACCGCAGCGTGCGGGTTGAAAAACCGGCAACCCAAGGAACGTTTACGGCTTTTTGGAACCAAAACCGGACCTGGATCTTCATTGCAGCGGGTATCCTGATCTTGCTGCTGTTGCTGGCGCTCGTATATCGCCTGGTTTTCCCGGGCCGCAAACGGCCGGCCAAAGAAACGGTGCGTTCGGACGAAAGCTATACTCCGTTTAAGCCGGGCAACGGCAATTCAAACAAGTAGGATGAAGGAAACGGGAACGCCTCGCCGCGGGGTATGGATTTGTGTGATCGTGTCGCTGCTGCTGCTGGGAGACATGCGTCCGGCGTTTTCCGCCGCAGACGAAGACTGGCGGATTCAGCACAAGCAGGCGATTCACTGGGCGCGGGAAAGTAAGTTTGAACAGGCGCTGCCGGCGCTGGCCCGGTTGCAGGAAAAATTTCCGCTGATTTCCCGGATTGTTATGGACCGCGCCGTTGTACTGCATTGGGCGGGCCGGGAGAAAGAAGCAACCGCTTTGTATGAAGCCAAAATCTGCAATGGCAGGGACATTCCGGCTTATGTGCAGGAAGCAATCGCCGATGCTTATTTTTCCCAACTGAATTATTCTGCGGCCCGGCCTCTGTATCATGCGCTGGCGGCGACCGGCAACCGCAACGCCCGATTGTTCGAAGCGGAAATTCTCGTGCGGCAGAACAGTCCGGCGGAGGCGCAAAAAATATATGAAGCATTATTAACCGAAAAACCCGATGACCTGGAGGTATACCTTGCCCGCGGGCGGGCTCGGCTCAGTAATGGCGACAGCTGGCGGGCCATCGGAGATTTTGAAACGGCGAGCGTGCTGGGCGCGAAGTCGGGAAACACGGCGCAGCAAAAATTGGCCGCTTCGCTCTTGGCAACGGCCTGCATCCGGTCCCGGGACGCCGCGCGGGCCATTGCGGCGTTGCAGCCTTATATCCGCAGCGGACAGGCGGATGAGGGAATGCAGACGGATTACGTGTCGGCCCTGTGCCTGAACCGGGAAGTGAATCAGGCCATTGCGGAAGCGAACCGTCTGTGGCCGGATTTGCAGAGGGCGCCAGTGAACGGAGTGCGCGTGTTGGGAGACGCCTATCTGTTGCAAGCGGATTACGAGCAGGCGATTCGCGCCTTTACTCTCGTGCTGCAACGGGAGCCGCAAAACATTCTGGCCATGATGGGGCTGGCTCCGGCCAAAATTCAAAAAGGGCAGCTGGCGGAGGCGGCCGGATTATACGAACGGGTCATAGCCTCCAACGCAAAGTTGGCGGAAGTGGCGCTGGACGATTGCCTTTATTACATGTCTTTGGGGCAAACCGCCACGGCGCAGCGAATATTTTCCGTAATCAAAGCCCGGATTCCCCATTCTGCGCCGTTTTATCAGCAGTACGCCGAACGACTGAAAGCTTCGGGCGCATCCGGCGCGACCCATAAAAACTACGCAATCCTGCGGGGACAGCCGACTTTCTAGAAAACTCCGGACGCAACACCGGGAAGAGAGGGAAGGGCGCAGCTATGTCAGTCCATACAGTTTCGGCCAAATCCGTCATTTTGTATCACCGGTCGTACAGGGTCGTACAGGGTTCATTTTGGCTGGTTTTAGCGCAAATTCTGTTGTTTGTGATACCGGTTTCCCTTTGCAGCGTCATTTTTTACCCGGAAATCACCCGAACCTTGTGTCAGGTGGCGCAGGAAATTTTGACGCCGCATTATCCGGCGGAGTCTCTCTATATTGTGGAAGAACAGTTTCTGACGTTTATTGACGATTTTTCCTACCTGCATCTGCCCAGTACGTCTCCGACGCCGTTTTTATGCCTGGTGAATGTGCTGGTCTGCGGGGTGTTGCTGCTTTTCCTGCCACGGGTCGAAAAGTTCAAACCCATTATGATTTTCCTGACGATGATCACCGTTGTTCATCTGAGTTCCTCCCTGTTTTTCCTGTTTGCGCCCGAGTCGTTCCCGTATGATGCAACCGAG
>CAZSRN010000254.1:0-3514 GCA_964609115.1 uncultured Veillonellaceae bacterium
CGTATTATCGGTAATATGATGATGTGGTTCAACGTAAGCAAGGAGAGATTGCAGGCGGAGCAGGAAGTCCAAACTCCTGCAGGGCACACGTTGTACTGGGATTATTATTGCTATGTCCAGGAAAATCCGATTGTCCGCTGGAAGAGTCCCACCGCCATTCTTTATGGAAGCGAGGACAATGTGAGCGAGTTTGATGTTGTATCGGGAGTCTGTAAAATAGTTTGTGCTTCTGTCCTTTCCCATAGAGAATCAAGTAAAATGGGAAAGAAAGGCAGGGGAAGCAAATGGAAGATAAAGACCGTAAGCGACTCTTCAGCAAGGAACAGCTTCGGAGCCTGATTCAGGAAGAAAACATCAAGACCACCGATGACATCCAACGGGTGCTCAAGGAAATGTTCGGCGATGTCCTTCAGGAAGCTCTTGACGCCGAACTGGGTCACAATCTCGGCTATGAGAAAAACGATGTTTCCGGCAAAGAAACTGCAAATCGCCGCAATGGTCATTCTTCAAAAACAGTCCGTAGTGAATACGGCGATGTGGAACTGGCGATACCCCGCGACCGGGACGGTGAATTTGAACCGATCATTGTGAAGAAGCACCAAAAGAACATAGCCGGGATTGAAGACCAAATTGTTTCCCTGTATGCCCGGGGTATCAGCACCCGAGAAATTCAGGACCATTTTCAACAGCTCTATGGCGTGGAAGTCTCACCGACGCTCATCTCCAATGTCACCAATAAAATCATGCCCGTGGTCAAGGAATGGCAGAACCGGCCTCTACAAAACATTTACGCTGTCGTCTTTCTGGATGCCATCCACTTCAAGGTCAAACAGGATGGGCAGATTGTCAATAAAGCCGCCTACATGGTTCTGGGAATCGACCTGGACGGACAAAAAGATGTACTGGGCATTTGGATCGGCGAACATGAATCCGCCAAGTTCTGGCTCAGTGTTTTGAACGAACTTCGTAATCGCGGCGTGCAGGATATTCTGATCACCTGCGTGGACAATCTAACCGGGTTTACAGAAGCCATTGCCGCCTGCTACCCCACGACGGAGATCCAGAAATGCATTGTGCACCAGATCCGCAATTCCATCCGCTATGTGTCCTACAAAGATGTAAAGAAGATCACGGCGGCGTTGAAACCAATCTATACCGCCTCTTCGGAAACAGCCGCCCGGGAAGAACTGGACCGGTTTGAACAAAGCTGGGGTACAAAATATCCGCTGATTGTCCGATCCTGGCAAAACAACTGGGGCGAAATCTCAACTTTTTTCAAGTATCCGCCGGAAATTCGCAAGATCATCTATACAACCAATGTGATTGAAAGTTATCACCGGCAACTGCGCAAAGTGACCAAAGCCAAGAGTATATTTCCAACCGACGATGCCTTGCTCAAAATGTTGTACTTGGCAACGCAGGATGTTCTGCGAAAATGGACGGGACGGATTCACAACTGGGGGCAAATCTTGTTGCAGCTTTCAATTTTCTTTCCAGATAAGGTCAAATCCCATCTGCGGTGAACAAACTCAAGTTACAGGGCAAAAGCACAAAGTTCTTGACAGACCCTGTATCGGCCTTTGCAAACAAGTTTCATTGCGTCTTGGAAATAATGGATCATGGTGAACATTACTTTCATACGCCGGAACAAGTAAGTTTTTATCGACAATGGTTAAAAAAGCATCTTAATTAAATAGGTTACCAAACAAAAAAACTGACCGTAGCTTGAACTATGGTCAGTCTTTTTGTTTGGCAACCATCTGCAATTTATGTGCATCAATCGATGACCTACGCTTGCTATCTTTCTCGGCTCTCGCTTTTGGTTCAATGGGCGTTCGCCTTTAGCCAATTATCTCTTCTACAGATCGTCGTTCTGTTCTTACTCTTTTTTCTCGCTTGCAGGAAGAATAGCAGTATAACCGAATGTTGGAACTGGTTTGGGATCGACAGTAACAGTCTCTTTTTTGATCGAATTTTTCTTTTGTTCCTGCTTTTTGATCTTTTCTTTTGAGTCATCGAGCGCATGGTCCACTTTTTTCATTAGATTACGCCATTTCTTTTCTGACATCAGAAGATTGCCATTGCTGTCATTTTCCTGCTCTTTATCAATAGCTTGCTTGGTTCGTATTCTCCAATTTACAAGCTCTTTTTGAAATGAATCAGACACGTTTTCACTACCACTGCTCTTTGTGCTGGAGTTGCCAGCCACTGCATAATTTTGATATTGTGTTTCTATTCCCTTTATGTTCATGATGTGTCCCCTTTCAGATAAAGCTTTTCAAAAGAAAGGATCAACAAAGGATTTTCCAAGAATTACATGTTTTTATTTTATCACTATTATCCAATAATGCAATAACACTACCCGGCAAAACTACCGATTAAGCAAAAAGTCCGTTAATTTCGCGGGCTTTCATCATAGGTGGATTTGATTTGTATCTTATTATTTCTCTTGGCCGTCTTCCTATCTGCTCCACCTCTGATATACGCATAATGTTTCATCTTTCTCTATAGAAACAAAAAGTAGATCCTTCTTTTTGTTTAGCTTCGTACATTGCTCTATCTGCCTGATGAATTAAAGCTTCTAAATCTAGAGCATAATCTGGAAATATACTGACACCAATACTTATATTTATTGAAATTTCATTCTCACCTATTATAAATGGCGTTTTTAATTCTGAAAGTATCCTATCTATTAATTTTTCTATCCCTTTTTCATCTTTAATAAACGGCTGTATAATTACAAATTCATCTCCACCAAAACGTCCAATAAAATCTGTATTTCGCAAAACACTTTGTACTATTTTCACTACATATTTTAATGCTGCATCACCAATCAGATGTCCATATTCATCATTAATGTTTTTAAATTTATCCAAGTCAAAAATAAATAATGCAAATTTATGGTTGTTTTGACTAGAAATTTCTATTGTTTTAGCAAGCTGATCCATTATACTTGCTCTATTTGCAATTCCAGTCAAAGTGTCAATTTTTGCTATGTACTGGTAATTTTCCGCTTGTTTTTCAGTGCTTTCCAAATTACGTTGAAGGGATATTATTTTTGATGAGGAGTATATTCCGACAACTACAAAAAGATAGCCTACGATAATGAATAGTGACAGCAATAACATATCATAGATGGATTCAAATTTTTTGAATCGCTCAAATAATGTTGCATAGTTATTAATTAACAACAAAAATGCAAGAACTGGGTACAACGACATAAAATTTATGGTTTTATCGGGAACTATAGTCAGTACTCGTTTATAGGGGGTACTTAGCCAAAAATAACTTACTATTAACAATACTACCTGAATACAAATTCTAGCTATATATATATATAGTTCAGAACATATTGAGCATCACTATTGCCGGAAAAAAATCCCGCAACGGGGGTTGCAATAAGAACAGCGATCAGAGAATAAATCCAAACACTAAACATTGTAAATATTTTCTTTGAGAGTGGGTCAAGTCCTAATTTGTGTGTAAAATCCCCGGTAGTCATTTAAGAACTACA
>CAZSRN010000255.1:0-3495 GCA_964609115.1 uncultured Veillonellaceae bacterium
TCAACAAGTCCGGGAAATGTATTACGATTGTGACGGGGATACATTGCTGATCAAAGTCGTACAGACCGGCGCCGCTTGTCATGAAGGAACTTTTTCCTGCTTTAGCCGCAAGTTCGGTGAAAGCGAATCCACGGTGACAACTCGTCCGGAAACGCCGGAAACGGTATTGCCGGAATTATTCAAAGTGATTGAAGACCGCAGGAAAAATCCCAAGGAAGGTTCCTATACCAATCTGCTCTTTGCCAAGGGGCAGGATAAGATTCTTAAAAAAGTTGGCGAAGAAGCCGCCGAAACGATTATTGCTTCCAAAAATAACAGCCAGGGTGAAGTGATTTACGAGATGGCGGACTTATGGTATCACTGTTTGGTTTTGTTGGCGTGGCAGGGGATCGATCTAGAAGAACTGTTGACCGAACTGGGCAAAAGACGCAGCGGCAAGACACAGGATCCAGCAAAACTGCAGGAAATACACAAGTAAAAAATAGGATATAAAACAACCTGCAATGCAAGGGATGCATTGCAGGTTGTTTTTGCAAGCGGCAGGGAAAAACGCTCCGAAGGTCTAATTTTTAACAGACAGGAAGAGTAAAAGGAGGAGTTCGGATGGAAAGCAAACCGGTGAAAGAGTTTTTGCAGGCTCAATTCCAAAATTATGTAAAAGATCTGGAGATATTGACGAATATTGATTCCGGTAACGGCGACCCGGAAGGGACGGACCGCGCAGCAAAGTTTGTTGCGGCAAAACTTCAGGAACTTGGGGCTAACATCGAGTACCGTACAAATGAACGTTCGACGCATCTGATTGCCCGGATTAAGGGTAAGGGGACTTTTCGGTTGCTGATGATTGCGCATATTGATACTGTCTTTAAGAAGGGAGAAGCTGCCAAACGACCGTTCCGGCTGGATGAAAACAATATTGCCCATGGACCGGGAGTAGGAGACGACAAGGCGACAGTCATTCAGACGATCTATGCCGTGAAAACAATACACCAACTTAACTTTGATGCGTTTGGCGAGATTATTCTTTATTATAATGGGGAAGAGGAAGGCGGATCTCCAACAGCGGAACAGATCGTGAGTGAATTGGCGCAACAGGCGGATATGGCGATTTTGATGGACACAGCCCGTCCAGGATGGGGAATTGTTACGCAACGCAAAGGCAGCGCCAATTATGATATTCAAGTGACCGGAATTTCCGGGCATGCCGGAAATTCACCGCATTCATCGGCAAGCGCCATAATGGAATTGGGCAATCAGATTAGCCGTTTGTATCAGTTGGCCAGTCCATTGCCGCAGACTCCGCACGAATACACGCGAGAGTCGTTGCAAAAAAAAGGAATTGCCGATTATGGCCAGTTTATTCCGCCCAATTGTATTAACGTGGGGGTGATCGGCTCTACGAATGACCGGATAAATGTGATACCCGGTGATGCTTTCGCAAAATTGAATGTGCGCTGCTATACGGTTGCGGAGCAGGAACGCTTGGACCGCTCCATCAAAGATCTCGCTCAACAGACTGTAGTACCGGGGACACAAGTGACGGTGAGCGGACGCATTCATACCGGGCCGATGGAAAAAACGCCGCAAGTTCAAAAATTGGTGAATATCTATAAAGAAATTGTGCGGCGTGAATATGATGCTGAGGTTGTGGAATGGGTGGCCGGCGGACTGACCGATGGAAATCGGACTGCAAAATATATTCCCACGATTGATGCTCTTGGCGTGGAAAACTACGAAGAACATACAGACCATGAATATGTAGACTTAAATACCATGATCCCTCGTTCAGTAGCTTTGGTATTGTTGATGGCAAAAGTGACGGAAGGATGGCCGATTGAGTGAGATATAAAGCGGTACTGTTTGACTTGGATGGAACCTTGCTCGATACCTTGGAAGATTTGGCGGATTCAATGAATGAAGCCTTGCGGCAACTAAAATATCCTACGCATGACGTTAAAGAGTACAGGTACTTTGTCGGTGACGGCATAAAAGAACTGGCGCGGCGGGTGCTGCCTTCCGATCAGAGGAATGAAGCGACGGTGAATACAAGCAAAGAACTTATGTCGGAAGAATATGGCCGCCGATGGAACACAAAAACAAAACCGTATCCCGGCATCGAAGAATTATTGGATGCCTTGACGGTTGCCAACGTAAAAATGGCTGTTTTTTCGAACAAACCGGACGATTTTGTTAAGATCATGGTTCCGGAACTACTGCCGCGGTGGACATTTTATCCAATATTCGGGGCTCGACAAGGCGTACCGGTCAAACCGAATCCGCAAGGTGCATTTGAAATTGCAAAATTATTGGAGCTTGAGCCGGAGCAGTTTCTTTATATCGGTGATACCAATACCGATATGTGTACGGCAACAGCCGTTGGCATGCATGCAGTAGGAGTTTCATGGGGCTTTAGACCCGTGAGGGAATTAGTGGAACATGGTGCGAAGACAATCATCCACCATCCGCTGGACTTGATGAAGTTGTTCGATGAAAAGGCTATGGACTAGCTGCCGTAAGGAGAAAGCGAACTATCTTCGTCAATGATCAATAAAAACTTTTTGACAAGATTGGGCTCAAACTGGCTGCCGGCGCATCTGCGCAATTCGGCAGCCGCTTCTTTTACCGAGAGTGCCTTGCGGTCCGGGCGATCATTCGTCATGGCGTCAAAGGCATCCACGATGGAAAAGATCCGGCATTCCAACGGGATTTCTTCGCCATGCAATCCAAGTGGATACCCCTCTCCGTTCCACCATTCATGATGCTTTAACAATAAGTCGGCAATCGAAAAAAGCTCAGGGATGGATTGCGCGATCCGATGGCCGATTTCAACATGCTGTTTCATTTGCCTCATTTCATCCGGCGTTAATCGACCCTGTTTGAAAATCAATTCATCAGAGAGGCCTACCTTGCCGATATCATGAAACTGCGTGAGCAGTTTGAAGTCGCGCAGGCGTCGGGCAGGCAATCCCGCCGACTTTGCCAGGGAACGACCCAAGGCCCAGAGCCGGGTAGCGTGCTGATGTGTGACAAAGTCGCGGGTTTCCAGCGCGGTTTGCAGGCTTTGAAACAGATGAGCGCGGGACGATTGGCTGTGAGACAGTTTTTCCTTATGCAATCGAAGTTGCGCCGTCTTACTGATTTCCGGCACTCCCGTTTTTTTCGGAATTCCGGAAGCAGCGCCCAGAGATATACCAAAACGTACGTGAAGCTCTTCCGCGTTACTTCGCTCCACTTCCTGACGAATTCGACCATCAAGAGTTGTCAGCTCCGTTTCGGAAATTCCGATCATCAGTATGGCAAATTCTTCGGCGCCAATGCGCGCGATTACTGCTTCAATAGGAAGGCTGGCCCGCAGTGCGGCAGCCAGAGAAACCAGTAAATTATTGCAAGGCTCCGGTCCGAGCGTATTTTGCAGCAAACGCATTTCATCGATTTCACAAAGAATGATGCTGATTTGCGTATCTTCCAGCTGAGAAACCGTGGATAATTTTTCTT
>CAZSRN010000256.1:0-3455 GCA_964609115.1 uncultured Veillonellaceae bacterium
AGTCCAGAACACGGCCATTTTTGATGCGAATCACCTTGGTATCCTGCCCGCCAACATCGATGACGGTGGCATTGGGATGGGAATGGGCGCTTCCTACATAATATCCTCTGTATTCGGATGGGCTACGGTGGTTTCTGTAAGCACCATTCTCCTGGCTTTTGGATTTTCCGTTGTCATCGGCTTGTTTTTTGGACTGTATCCGGCGCGCAAAGCGGCGCTGCTTGATCCCATTGACGCACTGAGGTATGAATGACGGGGTACAATGGCTGGGACGAATTGAATCTCCGAAGAAATTTGGTATAATAGACACACGTTGAACAAATCCGAGGACAGGGAGATGCTGTGATGGCTGACGAGCCACAGAAGATAGGCATCATGGGAGGGACGTTCGATCCTATCCACATGGGACATCTGGTAATGGCGGAAGCTGTCAGGATGGACTACGAGCTGTCAAAAGTTTTGTTTATTCCTACGGGCACATCTCCGCATAAGCACGGGACGCCGGTTTCACCGGCGATTGATCGTTATATTATGACGATGATGGCTACGTATTCCAATCCCTATTTTTTTGTATCTCCGATCGAACGGGATCGTCCGGGTCCATCTTTTACGATTGATACGGTTCGGGCATTGGTAGCGGAGTATGGGCCGGGGACGGAGTTTTATTTTCTGACGGGAACGGATGCGGTTTTGGAGCTGCATACGTGGAATAATATAGATGAACTGTTGGAGCTTTGCCATTTTGTCGCGGCTTCGCGACCCGGAAAAATTAGCAGTATCGCCGAGGAGATCGGACGTCTGGGGCCTAAGGCCAAAGAAAGAATTCATCGGTTGACCACGCCGGAACTGGAGATTTCCTCCACGGATATCCGGGAACGGGTCAGATTGGGAAAGTCGATTCGCTACTTTGTGCCGGAAAATGTCGAGCACTATATTCATAAGGAAGGATTGTACTTAAAATAATACAATGGACTATCAGGAAATACTTGTAACTCTTGCCAAACAACTTAGGCCGGCGCGATTCCGGCATAGCCGTGAAGTGAGCCGGACTGCAGTTCGGCTCGCTGAACGTTGGGATGTAGATATTGAGCAGGCCAGACTCGCGGGGATTTTGCATGATTGCGCACGTCATCTTAAAGGGAAAGAACTGATCGCCCGTGCGATGGAAAATGGAGTGCATCTGGACGAAATGGAACTTTGTCAACCGGCATTGATCCACGCTCCATTGGGTGCTGTTTTCGCCAAGACGCAATTCGACGTTACAGACCCGATGATTTTGCAGGCGATTCACCGTCACACGACAGGTGCTGCCCAGATGAGTCCATTGGATAAAATTATTTATCTGGCGGATTGCATTGAGCCAGGCCGGAATTATCCGGGAGTGAAGGAACTGCGCGAACTGGCGGATCAAAATCTCGATGCCGCCGTTCTGCTTGCTTATAACCACAGCATTTTATTTGTGCTGGAGGGAGGCGGTTTATTGCATCCAAATACCGTAGAAGGACGCAATTCCCTGTTGTTGGAGATGAAAGCAAAACAAAATGCCAAATGACTTAAAGAGTAGACAGACTCAAACAGAGGCTCGACGGTCAGCGCCCAAGTCCAGGCTCTGGCCCAAGATCCTGCTGTTTTTATTTATTTTGGGATCTCTGACCGGCGCCGCCCTCATGGGACGTAATATGGCTTTGTACGGAAGTGTATGGGGACAAGGAGAGTCGGGCAATCGCATCAATATCCTGTTGGTGGGAATTGATGATGGAGAGTTGGCCGACCCCAAGAATAGCCCTCATCGGTCCGACTCCATGTTGCTTATGGGAATTCACAAGGGAACCGGCGCAGTAAGTCTGCTGTCGATTCCCCGGGATACCCGGGTAGCCATTCCCGGGCACAGTTCCAATGACAAGTTCGGCCACTCTTTTGCTTATGGCGGGATTGACTTGACGATTGCAACCTTGCAGGATTTCCTCAAGATTCCTGTTCACTATTATGCCGTAGCTGACTGGCAGGGATTTATCCGGGTTGTAGATGCGCTGGGAGGCGTGGATCTGAATGTTGAGGCCGATATGAATTACGAAGATCCCTATGCCAACCTGAAGATTCACCTGAAGAAGGGTTTTCAGCATTTGAACGGTCAACAGTCCGGTCAATATGTCCGATTCCGGCATGACGAAATGGGGGATATTGGCCGGGTAGCGAGGCAGCAAAAATTTTTGAAGGCATTGGCGACACAGGCGATCCGGCCAGGCAATATCATTCGGTTGCCGCAGATTATGAATATTATTGGCGAAAGCGTTCAGACCAATATGACACCCTGGACGTTCCAGAAGATATTTGTGGCGTTGCCTTCACTTAAAAACAATAAAATTCAGGCGGATATGGTTCCCGGAAATTTCGCCAACATCGGGGGCGTCAGTTATTGGGCGCCGGACCCCGGAGAAACGCGAAAAGTAGTGGAGCGGCTTTTTGTTGCGCCGCCTCAACCCAACATCAGGGAAAAAGTGAAATAGGACTGACAGAAGAGGGAATAAACGATATAATATATAGTACTAAATAACACAAAGGGGTCATACCCCGAAATGTGAGGAGGCAGAGGATGACCGAAACGGAAAAAACATCAGCTGAGCTTGTCGAAATTGCGGCGGCGGCTGCCAGTGAGAAGAAAGCCCAGGATATTGTCATCATGGATATGCAGAAGGTATTGCCTGTTGCAGATTATTTTCTGATTGCGAGCGGCACATCGACCACTCAGGTTCAGGCGATTGCCGACGCCATTGAAGAAAAGCTGGAAGAAGCCGGCATGAAAATCCTGCACAAGGAAGGATATCGGGAAGCACGCTGGGTTTTGTTGGATTACGGCATTTTTGTGGCGCATCTTTTTGTTAATGAGGAGCGCCAGTTTTATAATTTGGAGCAGCTCTGGAGCAGTGCTCCGGCTCGTATCTTTACAGACTGATTTTTCGGAATCCCATGATTGGACTGGAAACTGATATTTTTAGCTACAAAAGGCACATTCTCCGCTGAATCGGGGACTGTGCTTTTGTAGCTGTTTTTATGTAGGGGATGTGAAGTTTTCTTGTGGCTGCGGGATTTTACTCCGAATACGGGCGAAATTGTTTCAGACGCAGGGCGTTCAGCACGACCGAGACAGAGCTGAAGGCCATGGCTGCGCCGGCCAGAACCGGCGTGAGATAGCCGAATGCAGCCAGCGGGATCCCCAGAGAATTGTAGAAAAGAGCCCAAAACAGGTTTTGCTTGATGTTGCTCATGGTTGCTTTGCTCAGCTTGATGGCGGCCACAATTCCGTTCAGGTCGCCTCGCATGAGTGTAATGTCCGCCGCTTCGATCGCCACATCTGCGCCGGTTCCGATGGCAAATCCGACATCGGCGGTGGCCAGGGCCGGTGCATCGTTGATTCCATCACCGACCATGCCGACGATTTTGCCTTCCTTCTTCAG
>CAZSRN010000257.1:0-3415 GCA_964609115.1 uncultured Veillonellaceae bacterium
GAACAGGATAATTTCCGGGTCCATGGCCAGACACCGGGCAATCGCTACCCGCTGCTTCTGACCGCCGGACAGTTCGTCAGGGAACGCCTCGGCTTTTTCCGCCAGTCCTACCAGCTTCAGCAGGGAGATCGCTTTTTCCCGGGCTGCCGGTTCGGTTTTTTTCAGCAATTTTATCGGGCCCAGCATCAAATTCTCCAGTACGGTCAAATGGGCAAACAAATTGAAAGCCTGGAACACCATCCCCATTTTTCGGCGCAGTTTGGGTTCATTGGTTCCTTTCTGGAGAATGTCGACTCCGTCGATGGCGATACAGCCTTTCGACGGTCGTTCCAGCAGGTTCAGACAACGCAGGAATGTGCTTTTGCCGGTTCCGGAAGGTCCGATGATGGAGATGACTTCGCCTTTGTGAATTTCGGCGTTGATGTCTTTCAGTACCCAATTATCGCCATAGCATTTGGCGAGATGTTCTACATGGATCATGATTTCTGTCTCCTTACCCGGACCGAAGCGTCATTTTGCTGTTTCATGAATGATCCTCACGTTTCAGTCTCACAAAGATTTCAAAGCTACAATAACATATATATTCGAAACAAAATGGAAAATGCCTGTTTTTTACCAATAAAAAATTGCGGGTCAGCATGGCTGAAATAAAAAGTCGGCTAAAATGCAATAATCCGCAAAAATCCTGCTTTTTTGCGGATAAATAGATAATTACAAAAGTAATTTAAATTGATAAGAATGTAATTATGTGGGACAATTAAACAGTAAGTTAAAAATTTCACAGGTGGAGGAACGGTATTATGAAAAGTATCCAAACCCGATTAACAGTCATCATGCTGATTATCTTCGTGATTGCCATGGGAACTCTGGGGGGATTGAACTACTGGAAGGCGCGACAGATTATCACAACCAGTCTGAACGAGGAAATTGCCTTGCTCGCGACTAATTCAGCGGCTGATGTTAACGATTGGCTGGAAGCGCATCGATTCGAAGTGGCGGCTTTGGCGTTGGCGCCGACCCTGCAGACCGGAAACAGGGAACAGATCATGCCGTTTTTGGTTCATGCCTTGAAAGCGAATGGACGCTATGCGTCGTTTGGTTTTGTGGACCTGGCAGGCAAAGCTTTTGATTCGGCCGCCGTGACGATCGATTTGGGTTCACGGGAATATGTCAAAAAAGCCTTGAAAGGCGAGAATTCCATGTCCGACCCGGTGATTTCTCCGGCCACCGGTGCATTGGTTTCGGTATTTGCTTCGCCGGTAAAAACGCCGGACGGCAATGTGGTTGGCGTTTTCTTCGGCAGCATTGATTTGGGTGAGTTATCCAAAAAGGTTGGCGAAGTGAAAATCGGCAAAACCGGATATGCCTATATGATCAAAGGGGATGGCGTAACCATTGCCAATCCCAAGAAAGAACTGGTCATGAAGGATAATCCCCTGAAAAATGAAAAACTGCCGCCTGCACTTCGGCAGACTGCCGAAAGAATGGTCAAGGGCGAAACCGGCGTTACGACCTACGAATACGACGGTGTGGGAAAAATGGTCGGTTTTGCGCCGGTTAAAAGCGCGGGCTGGGCTCTTGCCGTAAGCGTGCCGGTTTCGGAAGCTACGGAAGAGTTAGTGGACCTGACCTGGATATCGCTCATCACCATTTTGGTTGTACTCCTTATCGCAGCATTTATCATCGTTTGGTTTGCGCGGCAAATTGCCCGGCCGATCATGTTGCTGGAAGGCGCCGCCGACAAAATTGCCGGTGGAGATTTGTCGCAGAACAACCTCAATATTCACTCCAATGATGAAATTGGCCGTCTGGCCAAGAGCTTTGAAAAAATGGCGCAAAATGTGAGGGGATTAATCAAACAAATCAGCAGTGACGCCGAACAACTGGCTGCTTCCAGCGAAGAACTGACAGCCAGCGCCGAACAATCGGCGCAAGCCTCCAATCAGGTGGCGATTTCCATGACGGAAGTCGCGGCGGGCGCCAATGCCCAACTGGCGGCGGCGACCGATACTTCTGCGGTTGTGGAGGAAATGTCGGCGGGAATCGAGCAGCTTGCCGCCAACGCCAATCTGGTTTCCGGCCAGTCCGAACAGGCGGCGGAAAAAGCTCAGAATGGCGGGGCTGCAGTGGATAAGGCAGTCAGTCAGATGTCCCGGATCGAACATACCGTCAATTCTTCGGCGGAAGTGGTTGTTAAGCTGGGCGAACGATCCAAGGAAATCGGCCAGATCGTGGATACCATTTCCGGTATTGCCGGACAAACCAACCTGTTGGCGCTGAATGCCGCAATCGAGGCGGCGCGGGCAGGCGAACAGGGCCGCGGCTTCGCGGTAGTTGCGGAAGAAGTGCGTAAGCTGGCCGAACAGTCGGAAGAGGCGGCAAAGAAAATTGCTTCCTTGATTGGCGAGATTCAGACCGAAACGGATAAAGCGGTAGAAGCCATGAACAACGGCACACAGGAAGTCAAAACCGGCGCTGATGTAGTCGATGCGGCAGGCGCGGCGTTCCGTGAAATTGCGGACTTGGTGACGGATGTATCCGATCAGGTCAAGCAGATGTCGGCGGCGATCCAACAGATGGCGACCGGCAGTCAGCAAATCGTGGGATCGGTCAAGAAGATTGATGATTTGAGCAAGAAATCCGCCGGAGAAGCGCAAAATGTTTCGGCGGCAACGGAAGAGCAATTGGCGTCGATGGAGGAAATCTCGACATCCAGCCGGGCGCTGGCAACACTGGCGCAGGATTTGCAGACGGCGGTGGCGAAATTCCGGGTGTAGAAACGTTGTACATTATGTAATAAAATCACAGGGCAGTACCGTGAAAATGGGGAGAGAGGCTGTTACCCGGCAACCTTTCTTCCATTTTTGTTTATGGGCAAATGGAGAGGGGAAGCGGGGGGATCGTTTTGAACACCATTTCGGGAGATAAGCGAGGCTGGGCGCAGCAGGGGATTGGCGATGAAATCGGGAGCGCTCTGGAAAAGCTGGGCTATGATACCTTGACCGGGGTGCAGGAGCAGGTGATTCCCGCGGTGCTTGCGGGCCGGGACGTCATCGTCGGCGCACAGACCGGGAGTGGAAAGACTGCGGCTTTTGCCATTCCGGTTTGCGAAAAACTTTGCTTGGAACAGCGGCGTCCGCAGGCGTTGGTGCTGACGCCGACGCGGGAACTGGCGGTGCAGATCAAGCAGGAAGTTTCCAATATCGGACGCTTCAAAAGAATCCGTTGTGCGGCCATTTTGGGCAAACAACCCATGAAGGCGCAAAAAAATGAGTTGCGGCAACGGGTGCATGTAGTCGTCGGCACGCCGGGAAGAATTTTGGATCACCTGGAACAGGGCAATATGGAACTGAGCGAGATCCGGTATCTCATCATTGATGAAGCGGACAAAATGTTGGCGATGGGTTTTGTTGAG
>CAZSRN010000258.1:0-3397 GCA_964609115.1 uncultured Veillonellaceae bacterium
CCGCTGAGATATTGCGGTTTCTCGGAAGACAGTTCAATTCTCGTTGCTTGCGGATATTCGTATACGGAAGTATTGGATGCAAAAAACGGAGAACTCTTGCGCCGATGGCCGCAAGGGTTCCCTTCAATGTCGCGGGCGGTTTCTCTCCACGCAGGAACGGAAAGAGTCGCCAGCGTGGATGACAGCGGTGCGATTCATATTCGCGAACTGTTGAGCGGATTGGACGCAATGATCGGAGCTAAAGCCCCCCATCATTTTTTTCACCGAAAATTGTGTTACAGTCCGGATGGGCGATGGATCGGAATTTGCAGCGACGAGGGCAAAGTGGAACTCTGGCAGGCGGATGAACTGCAGCCGGTGTTACGCTGGCAAAAAACGTTTCCCCGGGTCTGCAAGATTACTTTTTCGCCGGAAAGCCGGTACCTGATTGTCGGCAATGATATCGGGAAAACGCAGGCATGGCGGGTGGTGACCGGCGACGAAGCCCCGGCGGTAAAAGAGATGCTTACGGATCTTGTGGCGTTTCGCTCGGACGGCCAATTGATGGCTACCGTGATGAGAAATGCAGCGGGTCTGATTCTCCTGCGGTTTTGGGATTGGTCAACGCGAGACGTACTGTTGGAACTGAAAAGCCGCCATACTATTTTGCGCATTTCTGCGGAAGAGTTGTTTTTTAGCCCCAATGGGAAAAAGCTGGCCTTGACTACGGCGACCTATGTGCTGTTCTGGGATGCCTTCATGGGACGGGAATTGGGTTTTGTGACCGGCTTCTGCGGGATTCCCAACCGGGATGCCTGTGCGTTTTCAGCCGATGGCAGCCGGTTTATTTTGGGCGATTCCATCGGGATCATCCGAATTTGGGATACGGACACGGGAGAACTGCGTTCGATCTTAAGCGGGCATGCGCATGAAATTACTTCGATTGTGGTGAGTCCTGACGGTTGTCTGTTTACCAGCGGCGACAGCGACGGCGTAATCCAGGTCTGGGATTTGCAGCGATGCGACGGAATCTGCAACATTCAGGGACACACCGAGGCGATCAGCGGGCTGGCGGTGAGCCCGGCGGGCGACAGCATGGCAACCGGCGATTATGAAGGAATTGTGTATGTCTGGGATACCCGGAGCAAACGAGCCGGCTGCCGATTGCAGCTGGAAAACGATTTGGTTCAGTCTCTGGGCTATCGGCCGGACGGCAAACAACTGGCGATTATGGGACGAAAAAGTCTGGCCGTGTTTGAAGGGGAACAACGCGTTTTTTCTTTGACGCCGCAGAGTTCTACGGAGTATTTAGATGTCGAAGTAATGGATTTTAGTTCCGACAGTCGTTTTCTGGCGATCGGCATGATCCGGCACAGTGATGAAATTGTGATCCGAAATGTTGCAACGGGTGAGGAAGCTGGATTTTCGGGTATGGCATCAGTGGAACAGCTGCAATTTGTCGCGGAGAAAAACAGTCTGCTTGTGGGGCTGGGTACGGGAAGCCTTCAGGAATGGAATCTGTCCGACGGGTCACTGAACGCATTGACGGCGCCGCTGCCCGGGAATCAGGAAATGAAGCCCGGAAGTATGAGTCTTTCAGCCAATGGTAATGATGCGGTATGGAGTACAACCGGAGGTCAATTGATTTTTTGGAGCCGGAGTACGGAGACTCTGGGTGTAAAAGACGGTGAAGGCGAAAAGTCGGGTGTAGGCATGATTTTTCGTCCGGATGGAAGATATGTGGCGGTCGCTGAAAAGAAGCGCCGGATCAGTTTGTGGAACGTGTGCAAACGGCAAAAAGTCGGACGGCTGGAAACTCCGGCCTCAATTACAACACTGGCGTATGATTCCAGCGGCCGGGTTTTGGCTGCCGGGCTTGCGAACGGATCGGTTGCGGTATGGACGGAATCCTTGTCTGTGCTGCGGCGAAAGTTGCATGGAATGGAACCGCAGACGCCGGATCGGATTGTTCTCAAACCGGAGCGGGATATTGTCATTTATGGCGACGAATTCCGGGTGGAACAACTGGCGTTTGCGGGAGAAGACCGCTGGCTGTGCACTTTAAATGGGCAAGGAATTTTGCGTTTGTGGGATCTGGAACAGGCGCTGGAAATGACGCTGCCTGCAGGGTTGCCGCAGGAAAGAATCTGCGCCGTCGGCGCTGCCGGGAATGGGTTGACGGTAGCGGCGGGAACGGGCGTTTACTGGTTGGACTGCGCGGCGCCGCAACGAAGTTTTTCTCGCCTTGGTTCGCATGAGGAACAGGTGCGGACGATTTTGGCCGATCCATACGGACAATGGGTGCTGACCGCGGATGCTACGGAAATCAAGAAATGGAGCTTGCCCGAAGGAAAGCCGGTAATGGCCTGGCCTTGTCAAAATCCCGGCTGCATCGCTGCCGGAACAGATGGCTGTCTGCTCGCTGCGGCGAGAATTGCCCGGGAGCGGGTGATTGAATTGAGGGATACGGCGGACTATTCCCTGCTGCGAATTCATTGCGCGCCGGAGAAGCAGCTTTTTAAAAACATGGAGTTTTCACCGGATAATCAGCGGCTGCGCATTGTATATGATGAGTCGGGCTGCGAAACATGGGATTTGCGGACCGGCATCCTTGAGGAATGGGAGACGGGGACGCGCATGGACTCGAGCCGCGGCGAAGAGTGGATGTTGGGTACGAAGTCCATGATTGCCATTTCCACCTGGCAGTGGCGTACGGGAGATAACCTTCGCTGTACCGCGTTGCCGGATTTTCCGGCTAAAGCCTGGAACCGGAGTGACAAATTATCGCGGGACCTGACGAAGGCGGCTGTTCATCTCCAGGGAAAAGATGAAGTTGCGCTCTGGCATGTACCGGAAGACCGCTGCATTGCTTCTTTACGGCATTCGACGACAGTCACCGGCGTTTGCTTCAGTACGGACGGCAGCAAACTGGTAACCGGCGACAATAATGGAATCATTAAGATTTGGAATACCGGCGACGGAAGCCGGCAGGCTTTGCTCGACTGCAGCTCGGGACGGCAACGCAGGGATGAGGGCGTAGGTCAGGCGGTCCTGAACCCGATGAATACGCTCCTGGCTACGGGACGGCAGGATGGGCAGATTCTGTTGTGGGACTGGCGAAATCGGCAGGTTCTGATGGACTTGTCCGGGCATATCGATACGGTCTCCACCTTGGAGTTCAGCCCGGATGGACGGTTTTTGCTTAGCGGTGATTTTGCCGGTGTGTATAAGTTGTGGGCGATCGGCGCCGGAGAAGAAATCGCGGAGCTCTGCCCGGAAACCCGACATGGCGGACGAGTCATTGATGCGTTCGACTGGCTGCCGGACGGTGATCATTTGGCTTTTGTCGACGAAAACGGTGTGTTGCGCATTGTGTACCTGCCTACGGGAAAGATCATTACGGAGCGGGAGGTCAAGA
>CAZSRN010000259.1:0-3390 GCA_964609115.1 uncultured Veillonellaceae bacterium
GCCGGACTCCATGGGAAGGAGTCCCATAATCGCTTTCATCGTGGTCGTTTTTCCGGCGCCGTTAGCTCCAATCAGCGAAACAACAGAGCCTGCGGGAACGGAGAGATCAACGGACTTCAATGCTTTGATATTGCCATATCCGGCGACGACTTGACGCAGTTCCAACAAAGTCATTCTTCCTCCCTCCCCAAATACGCTTCAATAACATCCTTGTTTTGCCGAATTTCTTCGGGCACGCCTTCCGCAATCTTTTTGCCGAAGTTCAAAATCACCAAACGTTCACAAACATTCATTACCAGATGCATGTCATGTTCAATCAGAACCACCGCTTTTTTGAGTCCCTGAATTTTTTGGATCAGCAGCCGGAGTTCTTCTGTTTCGCTCTCATTCATTCCTGCTGTCGGCTCATCCAATAACAACAATTCCGGTTCGGTCCCCAGCGCCCTTGCGATTTCCAGACGGCGTTGCTTGCCGTAAGAAAGGGATCCTGCCGGATTTTCCGCTTCAGCTGCAAGCCCCACCATTTCCAGCAGCGCCTTCGATTTTTCACGAATCATTTTTTCTTCATTCCGTTGACTTACAGTTCGCCAGAGACCCTGCCACAAGCCTGCATGAGTGCGACAGTGTGATCCGACCATAACATTTTCAAGCGCCGACATGTGATCAAACAACCGGATATTCTGAAACGTTCGAGAGATTCCCATTTCCGTAACTTTGTGCGGTTGTTTTCCCGAAATGGGTTGATCCCGGAACAATATTTTCCCATCCGTGGGCGAAAAAACTCCGCTAATCAGGTTGAACAAGGTTGTTTTTCCTGCGCCATTGGGGCCGATCACACCGAGAATTTCTCCTTGGTTCACAGTAAAACTAACTTCCGACAATGCGGCGAGGCCCCCGAAATTTTTGCTGACATGTTCAAGCGATAAAATCATTCGACGACCCTCCTTGAAACATCCAGCGGTTCTGTGGATTTATTGCACTGGAATTTGTTTTTTATGCTCCGGATCGTTTCTTCGCTCAATAACCCTTGTGGACGGAAAATCATCATAATGACTAAAATGGAGCCATAGATCATTTCACGATAAACTGCGGCAGATCGAAGTATTTCCGGTAGTGAAGTCAGGATCACAGACCCGAGTAGCGGTCCCCAGACTACATTGCTGCCGCCAAGGACGGCGAACAGTAATATTTCTACCGCCCTATGATAGGCAAAATCTTTAGGCCCGATATAAAACGTAATATGTGCGGCCAATCCGCCCGCAATTCCCGCTACAAAAGCACCCAAAAAGAACGCCAGCAGTTTGTAAGCCGTCGTATTGATCCCAAAAACTTCTGCCGCATGATCATCCGCTTTTATGGCGGCAAAAGCCCTCCCGATTCGTGAGTTGTTTAGCCGAATAGTAAAAAAGACGAGAAAGGCCAATACTGTGAATAATATCAGAATGACGGACAGGTTCCCGAGTTGTTGCAGAGAAAGTCCGAATGCCCCATTGCTCCATCCCATGGTGGAAAATGTTTTGCCAATGGATACGCTGATGGAAGGAATGCCGGACAATCCCAAGGCGCCATTGGTAATTTTTAAGTTCAGAATGATGACGCGTACTACTTCGCCAAATCCCAATGTTGCAATAGCAAGATAGATGCCCTGAAGTCTTGTCGTCGGCAATCCGATGATTAAAGCAATCAGGCAGGCTGCAATCCCTCCGGTTGGAATAGACAAGTAGATCGGCAGTCCTGCTTTAATTGTCAGTAAAGCGGAGGTATATGCGCCGATGCTCATAAAACCGGCATTACCCAGCGACAATTGTCCGGTGGACAGCGTCAGATAGATGCTGATACCCAGAATAGCGTTGATGATGATGAACATGATAATTTGTTGATAGTATTGGTTTAACAAAAAATCCATAAGTTATCGCCCTCCCTGTGAGGCCTGACTGCCAAAAAGCCCCTGCGGGCGAAGGAACAATAAAAAAATTATCAGTCCAAATGCCACAGCATCACGATACGACGAAGCCCCATATGCTACGGTAAATACTTCGGCAATTCCCAAAATCAGACCGCCGACCATAGCGCCGGTGATGTTTCCCAGGCCGCCGAGAATCAATACGGCGAGCCCTTTGAAGCCCATGGTAACCCCCATTGTAGGTTCGACCGCGTTGAAGGCAAGTCCGACCAGAACTCCTGCGACCGCTCCCAGTCCCGATGCCAGCATAACGGTCAGCACAATAATTTTTCCTGTATTGATTCCCAGCAAGCCTGCGGTTTCAATGTTTTCTGCAGTCGTACGGATCGATTTACCCAGGCGGGTTTTGGCCAGCCAAAATCTCAGCACAATCATCAACCCAAACGAAATGGTCAGAATCATAATTTGCACAAAAGAAATTTTAAAGGCGCCAAAATCCAACATTCCTCCGGCAAAAATGGGCGGATACGATTGCACCTGCGGACCAAATAGTCTGAGCGCCAAGCTTTCCAGAAATATTGCCACGCCAATTGTGCTGATCAACGGCGCCAGATGAAAGGACGCCCTGCGCCGCAAAGGACGCAAGGCCAATCTTTCCATCAGGTAGCCCAATAATGCTCCTACAGCCATAGCACCGGCCATGGCGAGAAAAATGTTGATATTGAATTTTGTAGCCAGTACGAGACCGGCGAAAGCGCCAAACATGAAGATCTCTCCATGCGCCATGTTCACGATGTTGAGTACGCCGAAAATCAAGGTGTAGCCGAGGGCAATCAACGCATAGGTACTGCCCAGTGTAAATCCGTTAACTACTTGTTGCCAGAACATTTTCCTCACCTCCCGCTGTTTAATTGTCGGTATCAGTCATTACTTCAGTTCGACGAACTGCCCATTTTTCACATTCAATACGGTGACTTCCATTGCCGGATTTCGCTTGGCGTCAAAAGCAAATTTTCCTGTGACTCCCGGAAAATCCTTAATAGTCGCCAAACTGTCGCGCAATTTTTTGCGGTCGGTATTTGAGCCTGATTTTTCCAGTGCAACCGCCATAATCTTCAGGGCATCGTAGGCTTGGGCGGCAAACTGATCCGGATCTTTTTTGTATTTTTCTTTGTATGCAGCCACAAATTTTTTGACATTTGCATCTTCCTTGCCTGGGAACCAGGGGCTGGCTACAATCGAATTATCTGAAGCTGCGCCGGCGGATTTAATATACTGCGGAGAATTAATTCCGTTGTTTCCGACGATAGGAACAGTAATGCCGAGTTCTCTCGCCTTCTTTGCGATTAATGCGGCTTCCTGATACAAAGAGGCAACCATGATGGCATCCGGTTTCATTGTGGCTATCTTGGTCAGCTGGGCGGAATAATCCGTATCTTTATCAGCGAAAGTTTCAACAGTCAACGTTTCGATTCCATTGTCCTTCA
>CAZSRN010000260.1:0-3387 GCA_964609115.1 uncultured Veillonellaceae bacterium
GTTCCGTGAAATTGCGGATCTGGTGACGGAAGTATCGGATCAGGTCAAGCAGATGTCGGCGGCGATTCAGCAGATGGCAACCGGGAGTCAGCAGATTGTGGGATCGGTTAAAAAGATTGATGAATTGAGTAAGAAGTCAGCCGGAGAAGCGGAGAGCGTATCGGCGGCAACGGAAGAGCAACTGGCGTCGATGGAGGAGATCTCAACTTCCAGCCGGGCGCTGGCGACCCTGGCGCAAGAATTGCAGACGGCGGTAGCCAAGTTCCGCGTATAACAGGCGCTATATCTCTAAACAAAAGAACCCGCGACGATTGCAAAAGTATCGTTGCGGGTTCTTTTGTTTGCTTTTAAAAATACAACAGGCGCTGGATCATCCAATATTGTGGTAAAATAAAAAGCAGCAAAAATCACAGGCAAATGGGGAGGAACAGGTTTTGGACAAGGTTAGAGTACGATTCGCGCCCAGTCCGACAGGTTATTTGCACATTGGCGGAGCGCGTACGGCATTGTTTAATTGGCTTTTCGCCCGGCAGCACCAAGGGCGGCTGGTTTTGCGGATTGAGGATACGGATACGGAAAGATTGAAGGAAGACTCCGTGTCGCAGATATTGACCAGCCTGAAATGGTTGGGGATTGATTGGGATGAGGGCCCGGAAAAGGGAGGACCTTGCGGACCCTACTATCAGTCGGAACGATTGGAATTGTACCGGCGGGAAGCGGAGCGACTGGTTCAGGAAGGGAAAGCTTACTACTGTTTCTGTACGTCCGATGAATTGGAGCAAGTCCGGGATAGTCAGCGACAGTCCGGCGAAGCTTTCCGCTACAATGGAAAGTGCCGTGATCTCTCCCCGGCTGAGGTGCAACAGCGCTTGGTCAACGGGGAAAAAGCGGTGATCCGGTTGAAAGTTCCTGCACAGGGACAGGTTGAAGTCACGGATTTGGTTCATGGCAAGGTTTCATTTTCTTTGGATCAACTGGATGATTTGATCATTTTGAAGTCGAATGGGATGCCGGCGTATAATTTTGCCTGTGTCGCAGATGATCACGCGATGGCGATCAGCCATGTGATTCGGGCGGAAGAGCACCTTTCCAATACGCCGAAGCAAGTGTTGCTTTATGAAGCGCTGGGTTATGAATGTGTTCAGTTTGCCCACGTTGCCATGATTTTGGCGCCTGACCGAAGCAAACTCAGCAAAAGACATGGAGCCACATCGGTTGAAGAGTTTCACGAGCAGGGATTTTTAGCTCCGGCGATTGTCAATTACCTGACTCTTTTGGGATGGGCGCCGGGCGGCGATCAGGAAATTTTTGGGCCGGCAGATACATTGGCAAAGTTCCGGTTGGACAGGGTTTCCAAGACTGCGGCTATTTATGATACGAAGAAACTCACTTGGATGAATGGCCAGTATATGGTCAGCATGGATCTGGATACGGTGACCCATGAGGCTATACCGTTCTTTGTAAAAAGAGGTTTTGTGACAGAAAATCAGGCGGTAGGGCAGTATGCGGACATTCGAAAAATTGTCGGTGCAGTTCGGGACCGGGCCAAAACATTGGTTGAACTGACAGATTCGGTTGAGTATTATTTTCATGACGTGACCGAATACGACGAAAAAGGGTGCAGCAAATATTTTTCTGCGCCGGGAGTTGCGGTATTGTTGCGGAAGGCCCGGGAATTTCTGGAACCGTTGGAGGTTTTTACGGCTCCCCATATAGAGGAGGCCTATCAAAGACTCATGGCGGAACAGGAGGTCAAACCGGGTGAGATCATCCATCCGACCCGATTGGCATTGACCGGGCGCACAATGAGCCCGGGGTTGTATGATGTGATGGAATTATTGGGCAAAATCAGATGCATGGAAAGATTGAAACGGGCTGAAGCGTTTGTTGCAGCAAAAAAATAAGCGATTAGCCATTGAAAAACCGTTCAAAAAGAGATAAAATCAACAACAGTGAATTATTTTCCTCATGGCCCCATGGTCAAGTGGTTAAGACGCTGCCCTCTCAAGGCGGAGTCAGGGGTTCAATTCCCCTTGGGGCTACCATATTTTCCATAAAAACCGGCAGATTTACATCTGCTGGTTTTCATTTTACGCTGCATGCTAAAACTGCATCGTCGCCAAGAATAATAGTGCACGCTGCCATAAAATAGCATATAATAGAATCAAACTGGCAAACAACGCAACACATCAGGGCAAACGTTGATTTAAAGTATTGAAGAAGGAGTGTTTGAAAAATGGCGAATGAAGTCAATTTCCAGACTAATGAAGAGATCCTGGCTGCTTTTAAATTGGTGTTGCCTTATATGAATCATATTGTTCGGGAGGATATGGCCGTAGGGCTGACTGATTTAAAAGAGTATCTGGGCTATTATCGGGCGAAAAAATTTGAACTGGATTTGCCGGAAGGCAAACCCATTAAAGGCATACAGACCATTGACGAGTCCATCCGCACCGGTAAAGACACTTTCGCCGATGTTCCTGCCGAAGTGTACGGCAGACCGATCAAAACAATTTTTACGCCGATTTATGGACTCAATAAGGAAATTATCGGCACATTAAGTTCGGGCATCGACACCAAAGATAACCTGGATCTCGTCACCAATGTGGAAAACCTTGCGAATTCGACGAAACATGCTTCGGAAAGTGTCGAACAAGTCGCCAAAAGCGCCGGCGAATTGGCTGAAGCGGGTCAGGAAGCAATTAAGGCGTCGCAGGTTTTGGCGGAAAAAAATCAGCATACGGCGGAAATTTTGGAGTTTATCAAGAACATTGCCGCGCAAACAAACTTGTTGGGTTTGAATGCGGCGATTGAAGCGGCACGTGCGGGAGAACACGGCAGAGGTTTTTCGGTTGTAGCGGATGAAGTGAGAAAATTGGCCGAGCAATCCCAAGATGCTGTAAAGAAAATACAAGCTACTTTGCAGGAGATGAATACCGCGATCGTCAATATCAACAAGGCGATTGAGACAACTGGCGCGATCAGCGAGGAGCAAGCGGCAACGACTCAGGAAATTTCTTCGAACCTGACCTATGTCAGCGCTGGAGCCAAGGCGTTGCAAGCATACGTAGAACGCTACAAATAGCATAACATCAAGGTTGGTACAAATATAGCAAAAGGGCTGCGCTGAAATTGCAAATTTCCAGACAGCCCTTTACGTTCGCTTAAAAAAGCAGCGTCGGAAAGTGAGCGATAGACATGGTAAAACTTACACAATATGCAAAAAGCGGCGGTTGCTCCGGCAAAATTGGCCCGGCGGTCCTGTCACGGGTCTTGGACCAATTGCCAAAACAAATTCATGAAAAATTAATCGTTGGACTGGAAACATCGGACGATGCCGGAGTATACCGTATGGATGATCAGACAGCGCTCGTTCAGACCGTTGAT
>CAZSRN010000261.1:0-3350 GCA_964609115.1 uncultured Veillonellaceae bacterium
GGGCAAGTTTTTCCAAAAACCAGACGTCCTGAAGCAACATGGGACCCCGGGGGCCAGCCGTCACAGCGTTCTGATTGTCGGGAACGGGAGTGCCGGCAACAGTGGTCAGCTTTTCCTTGTCCGCCATTTCTTTACCCTCCCCTATTATTTTCATTGAGACCCATCGTTATTTTCCCGGTACGGTTTGCCGAACCACCTCTTTCTATTTTTAGGACGGAATCCATCGCTCCGGTCGCAACATATTATTTCTGTTTGTCGCGAAGAATTCCTGCCGGTTTCAACGCGGTTTCATTTTTACTTTTCCACCAACCGATACCCCACTCCCGGTTCACTGATAATATATTGGGGCCGGGCGGGATCATCCTCGATCTTTCGGCGCAGTTGCGCGATATATACGCGGATATAATGGATATCTTCCATATTGGTATTCCCCCAAACAGCTTTTAGCAACTGTTTGTGAGTCAATACCTTCCCTACGTTTTGAATCATTTCCCTCAGCAAATCATATTCCGTGGGCGTCAGTTTTATCTCCCGCTGTCCCCTGCGCACTTGCCGCTGGGCAATATCCACAACCAAATCTCCGCAGGTCAATATCGGCTCCCCTTCTGTATGCGCTGATCTCCGGATTGCCACGCGAATGCGCGCCAGCAACTCACTGACCCCAAAAGGTTTGGTCACATAGTCATCAGCTCCGGCGTCCAGCACTTCGACCTTTTCGCGTTCCTGATCGCGGGCCGAAAGAACAATAATGGGAATAGAGGACCACTCCCTTATTTGCCGGACAACTTCTTTCCCATCCACATCAGGCAGACCCAAATCCAGGACAATCAGCTCCGGCATAAAGCTTGCCGCCTGACATACGCCGTTTTTTCCGTTTTCCGCTTCTTCAACGTCATACCCATGAGCTCCGAGCGATACCCGCAGCAGTTTCCGAATTTGCGAATCATCTTCGATGACAAGGATGCGCGCTCCTGTTTCCTTCATTCCTTCACCTTCTTTCCGCTTCATGCGTCGCAAGCCTGTCGACACTTTGCGTGATCGGGATGCTGAAACTGAATATCGAACCGCCGTCACTGCGGTTTTCAGCGGTAATTTTTCCGCCATGCGCTTCCACAATGCTTTTACAGATTGACAGCCCCAATCCTGTTCCCGGAATGTTGAGTTTATCATGTTGAATTCGGTAAAACTTATCAAAAACCTTTGTAATATCTTCCGCAGGGATCCCGGTTCCCCGATCGGCGATTGACACCGTAAGCTTGTCTGGACCGACGCAAGCTTTGATTGCGATACCGCTGTCCGCAGGCGAATACTTCAGTGCGTTGTCAATCAGATTAATGATGACCTGCCCGAGCAAAACACAATCCCCGCGCAGCAAGGGAAGCCCCGCCGGGATATCAATATCCATGCGCCGTCCGCCAATCCGATCGGTTAAGTGATGAAGCGCCGTTCCAATCACATCTTCGATATCGCACCAATCTTCTTTCAGCTTCAACATGCCGCTTTCGATCCTGGCAGTATCCAGTAGATTGGATAAAATCAGGTTCATTCGGTTGGAGCCGTCATGGATGTTTTCCAACAGTTCACGCCGATCCGCGGCGGAATAAAGGGAGTCCGCTTCCAACAGCGTGGATGCGGAACCCATGATGGAAGACAACGGCGTGCGCAACTCATGCGAAATGGAATTGAGCAAGGCCGTCCGCAGCCGGTCGGATTCCAATACCAACGTCGCTTCGCGCGCCTTTTCCGTTAATTTTACTCTTTCAATGGCAATTGCAGCCAGACCAGCCCACGCTTCCATCAACCGTTGCTGTTCCGGCGTAATCAGTTTTTCGACGACTTCAATCCCCAGCAACCCGACCCTATTCTCCCGGGTCATCAAGGGCAAATACAAGTTTTTGGCCCCCGGCAGGGTTTCTGTGGCCCGGCCCGCAATCCGCCGATGTTCATACGCCCAGGCGGCAACCGCCGATTCCTCATTGTCCGGCAATGGTTGTTTCACAGCTTCTCCCTGCTTGCGGCTGTCGCCAAAAACCGGCCTGCAATCCGCCCACACGGACAGAGCGCCCTTGTCGTCCGGCAGCAATATCATGATCCTGCGATTTAACGCATCCGCCGCCCGCATGGCAAATTGCCGGGCAATCGTATCAAGGTCTATCACCGCCGCAATTTCACGGCTGAATTCGAAGAGCGCCCGGGTACTTTTTTCCCTCATTTTGGCTGTGACCGCTTCGTGCCGCAACAATTCCGTCCGACCGCCAATAATAAAAGCGACGAGGAGAAAGGTGAAAAAGCTCCATAGATGACGGATATCTTCCACGGAAAATGTATAGAATGGCGGAATGAAAAGAAAGTCAAAGGCCAACACACTGCAAATTCCTGTAAAGTATGCCGGCCACCGGCCCCACCAGAAGGCGCTGAGCACAACCGGCAACTGGTACAATAGCGCAATGCTTCCCGGCTCGATTTCCGCCTGCATTCCATAGCTGATGAGGGTGACCGCCGCCACCATGAGCAGACTGTTTACAAACGGATAGAGTTCTTTCGCGTCTTTTTCCTCAGAGGTGTCTATTTTCGTCTCGATCCGGAGCTCCGGTTCATGCCCGGTCTGAATGACATAAACATTGAGATTGCCGCTATTGCGGATCAACCTGTTGACGACCGAACCATGAAACAACTCCCATAACCGGCTTCGACGAGGTTTGCCGACGACAATCGCCGTGGCGTTGTGAACCCGGGCCAATTCCATGATTTTTTTTGTTAAGTCGTCGGCGTCGACGCTCAACGTCTTCGCTCCCAGTTCTTCGGCCAGACGCAGGTTCCCGGCAATCCGGCTCCTTTCAGCGTCGCTGCCCTGCTGTTTTGTCACATCGATATGCACCGCCAGGCACTCCGCTTTCATTCCCGACGCCAACCGGCTGGCGACCCGGATGAGCTGCGCGGAAAAAGGACTGCCGCTGATGCAGACCATGACTCGCCCGGCAGCGGGCCAAGGTCCGTCAATCTTGTGTTCACGCATATAGGCGCTTAAATCTTTATCCACCCGGCTGGCCGTATACCGCAACGACAGTTCCCGCAAGGCATTAATGTTGCCGGGACGGAAAAACTTTCGCAGCGCTTGCTCCGCTTGCCCGGGCACATAGACTTTTCCTTCTTTCAGGCGTTCGATCAAGTCTTCGGATGGAATATCGATCAGTTGAACCTTATCCGCCTGCTCCAGAATATAGTCCGGAACGGTTTCCCGTACAACAATGCCCGTAATCTGGGCCACAACATCATTGAGACTCTCAATGTGCTGGATGTTCAGCGTTGTATAGACGTTGACGCCTGCCGCCAGCAGTTCCTCCACATCC
>CAZSRN010000262.1:0-3348 GCA_964609115.1 uncultured Veillonellaceae bacterium
ACAACCATCGACGCCTACACCGCCGACGGCAGCAAGAAACGCGCCGCCGCCACCCATTGGCTCCGGAAGGACGGATCAGCGAAGGGATCCGTCAGGAAAGGGACCGGTTGGAGTATGTCCGCGGCAGGGCCACACATATTGTTGACACTTCGAATTTGACGACGCAGCAATTGAAGACGCGGATTACCGAATTGTACGAAACTGCCGGCGACAGTTTTCGGCTTCATATCAATGTTGTATCGTTCGGTTTTAAATATGGAATTCCGTTGGATGCGGATATGGTTTTTGATGTCCGTTTCTTGCCCAATCCTTTTTACGTCGAGCCATTACGGCACAAGAGCGGTGAAAATGCATTGGTACGGGAGTACATCGACAAATGGCCGGTTACCCACCAGTTTTTGAGTCGGCTTCAAGCCTTTATCGATTTTTTGATTCCGCATTATGTGAAAGAGGGAAAAAGCCAGCTGGTAATTGCTATAGGATGTACCGGAGGACTTCATCGTTCGGTATTTGTTGCCGCGAAAATCAGAGATGCATTGAGAGCGCAGGAATATCAGGTTTCTTTGGAACATCGCGACATCAAACATAATGTGGTCGAGGAATAACACATGGCTTTGCTGAAATTACTATATCCGGGAATGCGCATCAAGCGCTGGTTCTTTTTGTTTGCGGGCGGCGTGGTATTGGCCGGATTCAGTTTGGCGTTATTGCTAAACTATCGTTTTATCGGCGCGGTCGAAGGTACTTTGTTCACCATCATCTATCGGACTACCGGCAACTATTACGGCTGGATGCCGACGCTGGTCGGGGCGGTCGTGTTGTGCACGGGATTGGCCGCCATGTTTTATGCCATGCGGAGGATTATTCGTTCCATCATTGATGCTGTTGCGCCGGAAGGCGCCAATCGGCTGGTGGATATTATTTATCAGAAACGGCGCTTGGATAAGGGGCTTTCTGTCGTTGTAATCGGCGGCGGAACCGGATTGTCTACTTTATTGCGCGGTTTGAAACGCCGCACGAGCAATCTAACCGCCATAGTAACCGTAGCGGATGACGGCGGATCATCAGGGCGTCTCCGGCAAGAGATGGGAATTATTCCACCGGGCGACTTGCGTAGCTGTCTGGTGGCCTTGGCGGATACGGAGCCGCTGATGGAAAAATTATTTCAATATCGTTTCAATGAAGTGGGCGATTTGTCGGGGCATAGTTTCGGCAACCTCTTTATTGCGGCAATGACACAGGTTGTCGGCGGGGACGTGGAACTGGCGCTGCAGGAGTCCAGCAAGGTACTGGCAGTCCGGGGGCAGGTACTTCCCTCCTCGGCGGTTCCGGTGAGACTATCTGCAAAAATGACGGATGGCAGCGTCGTGAATGGAGAATCCAATATTCCCTGTGCGCGAAAATCCATCCAGCGGGTTACAATGGATCCGGCGGATGTACCCGCTGTTCCCAGCGCCGTCCGCGCAATTATGGAAGCTGATATTGTAGTACTCGGACCAGGCAGCCTGTATACGAGTGTGATTCCCAACCTGCTGGTGCGCGAGATCGCTGAAGCATTGCGACAAACGAAGGCGGAACGGATGTATGTCTGCAACGTGATGACCCAACCCGGTGAAACGGATCGATACACGGCGTCCGACCACGTCAGGGCATTGCTGGATCATGTCGGTCCCGGTGTAATTGATAATGTTTTGATCAATGTTGAGCAAATTGCCTCCTGCTTGCTGGATAACTACGCACGCGAGGGCGCTTGCCCGGTTGAAGCCGATATTGCGGAAATCGAGAAATTGGGCGTCAAAGTGATTCCGGCGCAGATGATCAGTGAAACCAACTGGGTCAGACATGACCCGGAACGCTTGGCCAAATTGGTTTACTCCATTTTGGACCGGCGATGATTTTTCGTTTATGTCAGGAGAGGATTGCGTTTGTCATTTTCCGGTGAAGTAAAAAATGAACTGGTGAGAATGGATGAAGAAGCCGCTTGCTGTGAACAGGCGGAGTTGGCTGCATTGCTTTGGATGGGCGGCGTTGTTTCATTCGGCGGCAAAGGGCGGCTGGGGCTAAAATTTGTAACGGAGAATGCGGCAGTTGCGCGAAAGGTTTTGCGGGCTCTTAAAAAAGAAGAGATTACGGATACGGAAGTAAAAGTAAGCAAAGCATTACGGTTGAAAAAGAATAATTCATATGAGCTTAGAGCGTTTCCTTCGCCTTCTGTCGGGCGCTTTTTGGAGCATATGGAGATTTTGCGGGATGGAGTCCTGGCTGAGGCTCCCGACAATTCACCACGCAAGGCCTGCTGCCGCAAGGCATGGCTGAGAGGAGCCTTTCTTGGCGGTGGTTCCATCAATCGGCCCGAAGTGGAATATCATCTTGAATTGGTAACCAAAAACGAAGGGTTTGCCGGAACGTTGGTTCAGGGATTGAAATCTTTTGGGCTGACAGCCGGAATGACAACGCGCAAGCAGGATTTTGTCGTTTACATGAAGGAAGGAGACGCGATTACCTCTTTTCTGGGGATTATCGGCGCACATGAAGCCCTGTTGGAATTTGAGAATGTTCGGATTGTGAAGGGAATGCGCAATCAGGTCAACCGGTTGGTGAATTGCGAGACGGCTAATTTGGCGAAAACGGTAAATGCAGCAGTGCGGCAGGTGGATGCGATCCGCCGGATCATCAAACTGCGCGGAATTGAGTCGTTGCCCCGTTCCCTCAAAGAAGCGGCGGAACTTCGCGTCGCCAATCCGGAAGCTACACTACAGGAATTGGTGGAGGCATATGACGGCGATATCAGCCGGTCGGGAATGAGCCACCGGTTGCGGGCGCTGGAACGGTTGGCGGAAGAGCTGCAGGAGGCCGAACCATTATGAAACGGCGAACACTGGGTGTTCTGGCGGGACTGGCGCTGGCCGCGCTGCTGATGGCGGGATGGCTTGGTTCGGCGGGGGCCGGGATTCCGGTACTGACTTATCATCACATTGGGGACGGACCCGATTGGCTGTACATGAGCGTGCCCGAGTTTGAACGGCATCTGGTTTTTTTGCGGGACAAGGGATATACAACGGTGAGCGTAATGGAATTGGCGGCGGGACTGGCCGGCAGGGCCCCTCTTCCTCCCCGGCCGATCGTGATTACGTTTGATGACGGCTATGAAGATAATTTTTCGGCGGCATTTCCGGTATTGTCGAGGCAGCAGATGCGGGCGACTTTTTTTGTCGTGACCGGGAAAATGGGACAGCCGGGATACATGAGTTGGGAGCAGGCCCGAAAAATGAGCACAGCCGGAATGGAAATCGGGTCTCATACCGTTAATCACTATACCTTGAAAGAGATTAACTTGAAGGAACTGGC
>CAZSRN010000263.1:0-3346 GCA_964609115.1 uncultured Veillonellaceae bacterium
CCAGTTCCCCCGCATCAAGGTCGCCATCTGGTGGAGCTGGTCCGACTGGGATGAAGCCGCCGGTCGCCCCAGCCGCATTTATCTGCTCGATGAGAATGACGCAACTCTCGATGCTTTCCGTCGAGGATTGCAAAAATACAACAAAAAGTAGGAGGAGGCTTTCTCACATGTCAAAACTAGTCGAATGCGTCCCGAATTTCAGTGAAGGACGCCGCCCCGAAGTCATCGAAGCAATTGCTGATGAAGTGCGCAACGTTCCCAACGTCAGACTGTTGGATGTCAAGGCGGATGCAAGTCACAACAGGGTTGTTGTCACTTTTGTCGGCGAACCCCAAGCCGTGAAACAGGCTGCTTTTAATGCCTGCAAAAAAGCAGCAGAACTAATCGACATGGAAAAACAGCAGGGTGAACACCCCCGCATCGGCGCCACCGATGTCATTCCGTTCATTCCGGTCAAAAATATGTCGATGGAAGAGTGCGTACAACTGGCGGATGAGTTGGCGCAAGAAATTGCGGCAAAGTTGGACATTCCAGTCTATTTATATGAAGAAGCCGCAAAAATTCCAACTCGAAAAGCGTTACCGGACATTCGCAAAGGTCAATACGAAGGACTGAAAACCGAAATTACCAAACCGGAACGTCTCCCCGACTATGGTCCGGCTCGTATGCACCCGAGTGCAGGAGCCACCGTCATCGGCGCCCGTCAATTCCTGATTGCCTATAATATCAACCTGGATACCAGCGATGTGCGTATTGCAAAAAAAATAGCAAATTGTATCCGGGAGGCTAAAGGTGGTTTCAAATATGTACGCGCCATGGGCGTTAGTGTTGAAATTGACGGTCGTGATGTTGCTCAGGTTACGATCAATATGATTAATTTCAATGGCACCCCTTTGTTCCGGGTATTTGAAACCGTTAAATCCGAAGCAGCCCGTTATGGTGTCAACGTGATTGGCAGTGAAATTATTGGTCTTACGCCAATGCAGGCCTTGCTTGATGTTGCTGAATTTTATCTGCGTCTGGACGGGTTTGATCGCAAACAGGTATTGGAGGATAATCTGTGATGTTAATCGACAAATCTGTGCGCGAATTTGTAACGGAATTGGCTTCCGATTCCGCTGCTCCGGGCGGTGGCAGCGCCTCCGCTCTCGCCGGTTGCCTCGGCGCCGCCCTGACTAAAATGGTATGCAATTTATCTCTCGATGAAGAGAAATTCAAAGATGCCTTACCGGAAATTCAAACCATCCATGCACAAGCCACCGCTCTGTTGGAAAAATTGACACGAGCCGTGGATGAAGACGCCGCCGCATTCAATAACGTCATGGCCGCCTACAAAATGTCCAAAACCACGGAGGAAGAAAAGCAGGCTCGGCTCACCACAATTCAACAGACCATGAAAAAAGCGGCTTTACTGCCGCTGGGTGTTGCTGCGGATTGTTTTGAAGTCCTGAAGCTCGCCGGACAAATTCTGCCGATCGGCAATACCAACGCCGCCAGTGACGCGGCAGTATCCGGCCTGATGGCCTATGCGGCTCTGCAAGGCGCTATCTACAATGTGAAAATCAATTTAGGATTCATCAGGGATACGGCCTTTTGTGCGGACATTCGCAAACAAATCACCGCCCTTTCGGATGAGGCAAAAAAAGAAAACGCCACGTTGAATGCGGCGGTGGAGAAAATATTCCCGTAAATTATATTTGAAACCCGTAATTTACAAGTTTTAAAAGGGTGCTGACATGATTAGCACCCTTTTAAGTATGTTATTTTTCTGCTTTCATGAGCCTACGCAGCCAACCGTTTCCCACTTTGGAAAGCATTACTCTTCTTCTCACCTATTCTTCCAACAAGCAAAAGCCGCCTTGACACATTGCCAGCTCCACATCAGGATTTTGCTCCATCGGAATATTGATTCGTGTCACCAGTTGCTGATCGGCTCGAAAATAGCGGACTTCATGCACTACAAGCCGAAATAGAACCAACGAAGTAGTATCCCGGTCAGGAAACTGTTTTTTCATCTCCGGCAGATCTGCATACATCATCTCCAATAATGACCGGTACACAGGCATTCCCGGACGGCTTTCATCACGCACCCTGCCTGAGATCGTGAGTACTTCATTGTTCTTCCCGACCACACAAAGCTCAATGCGCGGATTGTTTTTGAGTTCAAAAACTTTTCGGGTATCAAATGGGCTGAACAACCAAATATGACCTTCTTTATCCACATAGGGTTTCATCGGACGAACTCGCGGTAAATTACCATCAATATTTGCCAAAAAGGCTGTTTCTGTTTTCAGTAAATGGAGAACTTCCTGTTCATACATTCTTCAGCACCTCCAGCAACATCTTTTTATGGGTGTAAAACAAATTTTCTTCATGATCGGCCGTTTTTCCTTTCCGAGTTATTTCTTCTTCTAAAACAAGCTGGAACGTTTAAAAATTTTCCAACTTTTAAACGTTCCAGCAAAACTATTCTTGTCGCACCATAGTCTTTCAATGCTGCTCCAATGCTTTATTTTTCTGCAAATAACAGATCCACATCTGCGATCAGCTCTCTCAAGCTACCCGTCTCTTCAGCGCTTAGCGTAATTCCCCGGCTCATCTTCACATGGTTTTCATCCCATTCCCGGATGTCGAGCTTGACCGGCCGATCATTCCAGCTTACCAAGTTGACTTCCTTTTTCCAGCCCTTTGCGCCCTCGGCCAGCACGCCTATGTGACGTACAATCGAGAACTTGAACTCCCTGTTTTCCTCCATGATAGTCGCTTCCCTTCAATATTGCGGCATTCGCCGCATATATATACGCCACAAAATGTGACGCAAGCTCCTATTCAAGTCGCAGATCCCGCACAATTCGTCCTCTTTTCACCACAGTCTCAACGCAATTAACCCCGGCATGATACGGCAAGTATAAATGCGACGGATGGCTGAGCAAGAGAAAATCCGCCTGTTTACCGACCTCCAAACTGCCGATGCGATCGGAACGTCCAATAGCCGCTGCTGCATTAATCGTCAGTGCGGTAATAATCTCCGCCGGAGTCATTTGCATATATAACGCCGCTAAAGCAATCACCAACGGAATGGATTCACTAAAACAGCTTCCAGGATTGAAATCCGTCGCCAATGCAACCGGAGTTCCCTTGTCAATCATTTCTCTCGCCCGAGCATACGGTTCCCGTAAGCAAAACGCCGTGGCCGGCAATAAAACAGCGATAACGCCTGCCTCTCCCATGCGCCGGATTCCTTCATCCGAAGCATGAAGCAAATGTTCGGCGGATACCGCGCCGATCTCGGCAGCAAGCTCCGCCCCGCCAAAAGAAACGATTTCGTCCGCATGCACTTTGGATT
>CAZSRN010000264.1:0-3339 GCA_964609115.1 uncultured Veillonellaceae bacterium
GAAGGTCCCGCCGCTGATGCGGAAATCCGTGGCGGAGAAGCTCGGCAGAGCATTTGCAATCTGGCTCCAGGTTCCGCTGGTCAACGTAAAGGTTCCGACGTGGACGGCGGCGTTGGTGGTGATGACACCGCTACCTCCACCGGTCCCCGCCGTCAGCGTCAATCCGCCATTGTTTGCGGTAACGGTCGCACCTGTGTTGATGTTGATGTTGCGGTACGCCGACAGGCTAAGAGTGCTGGCGCCGTCCCAGCTCACCGGCGCGTTGATGTGGATGTCGCCGCTGCCGCCGCCGGTGGTTGTGTCATAGGTATTGCTTCCTGCTGTATTTGAATTCTGCGTTGTAGCGATGGTGATATCGGAAAGGCCAAGCGCCGTTTGCAAGTCGGTGTTGTTCCAGTAGTTCGTTCCCGTCAATCCCGTGCCGATGGTGTAATCCTCCGGGTCGACCAGCCAGCTCCCCGTCTTGCCTTGCTGAGCAAGAGTAGTGACGACGAGGCCTTGCGCCATGTTCACGTTCGCCCCGGAAGTTTCGATGAAACCGCCGTTGCCGCCATGGGGCGCGCTGGCGTCCAGCGTGCCGCCAAGATTCACCGTGCCGCCTTCGAGGATGATTTTGCCGCTCGCGCCGTTCACGGTTCGCGCCCGGATGACGCCGGTATTGTTGACTACCGTATTCAGCAACGCGTCCTTGGTTCCCGTACTCATCACGACAGTCCCGCCGTCGGCGAGGATGCTGCCGCTGTTGGCTGCGCTCGCCCCCGCCGCCCGGGTGTCGACGGTGAAGCTGAGCAGTTTGTCGCCGCTAAAGTCCAGGCTCACTTTGTCGCCTGCCGCCAGTCCCGCGACTTGCGCCGAAATAATGCCTTCGTTCGATACTTTCGGGCCGAGGAAGACGACGTAGCCGCCGTCGGCGGTCCGGATACTTCCCTGATTTACGACGGAGGCGGCGGAGCCGTTTTTTTCAAATGTATAATTGCCGTTCAAAAAGTCGCTGTCGGAGAGGTTCAGTGTGGAAGCGACGAGGCCGCCGACGTTGACCTGCGATCCGGGAGCGAATAAAATGCCGTTGGGGTTGATGAGGAAGACTTTGCCGTTGGCGGACAGTGTTCCGTAAATGGCGGAGGCGTCGCTGCCGACGACCCGGTTGAGGGCGACGGAACTGGCGGAGGGCTGGATGAATTGCACGGTTTCACCAGCTTTGATGCCGAAGCTCTGCCAGTTGATGGCGGCTTTATTTGTAGTCTGGGTGATGGTGGTGGTCGCGCCGCCGGCGGCGATGGTCGCCGCTCCAGCGGTGACGACACCACCGGACGGGTTTGCCAGCACGATATTGTAGCTGCTGAAGAAGAGCATTCCAGCCAGAAGCGGCGGAGCCAGTTTCTTCACCAGTTTTTGTCGCCAATTTCGCTGCCATTTCCGTTTCATTAGGAATCCCACCCCAATACTTTTCTGTGCCACTCCCTATCAGTAATTATAGTGTCAAAAAAAGTTGTTTTACAGTTATCTCCATTTCACCATATCACTTATTTCCAGCAGATGCAACAGAAGAATACAATATTAAGAAACCTCTACCTGTCTCAGCAATGAAAAATAAATTTTGTTACCGAGGTTACCCAGGTTACCCGATCTTCGGCATGAAACGTAAAGCGTCCGGGGTTGAAAGTTCCGAAGCATCCATGCATTTTTTGATCACCCGGGTAACCTCGGTAACACAAAAAAGAACTGTTGAATACAGTCCTTTTGCTTTGCCCATTCCATTATTAATTTTTATGGTGATTTCCTACTGAATCGCCGTTGATTCGTCCAGCCCCATTCCGTCCCAGCACAGCACATTGTGGTTGCCCCGCCGTGTCTGCAGGCCATGCTCCCGCATCAGCGCCGTAAAGGTCCGTTTGGCAACAGGCTTGTCCGCATTCTGCGCGCTCCAGACTTCGTAGTCACGGTAAGAATCGGCTACCGTTGCCGCCGCCAGCGGATTGGCTACGCAGCGGGCCTGGATGTATTCGCCGATGAGATCCATTTCATCGCGGTATTCGTCGGTCGCCACCGTCACCTCTGCAGGCGCGGCCAGCTTTTCCTTCTGCCAGAACCGGCACCCTGCCACGGCCCAGCGCAAAATACCGGGAAGTTCCCGTTTCAGTTTTTCCGGCAACGCGGAGTCGCGTTCCTCCGGTGGAATCGTCACGGTGAAAGGAATCAGCCGCAACCGCCGCCAGATGGCTTCATCGCAGCCGCGAACCGAGGGTTTGTGATTGGTCGCCAGCCACAATTTGAACTGCGGCGAAAACTCGAACCATTCGCCGCGCATGAAACGGGCCGCCAGTTTGTCTTGCCCCGTCATCTGCTTGATTTTGCTTTCATTCAGCCTTCGTCCCTGATCCGCTTCCACTGCGGAAACAAAGCGTGCGCCGCGCAAGGCCGCGATATCGTTGGGAATCGCATTGTCCTGCCGCGCCAGCAGTGCTTCCATGGGCAACTGCCGGGCATAATCGTTCAGTAAAGTCATCAGCGTCGTCAGAAAAGTGCTTTTTCCGTTTGCGCCGTGACCATACAGCAAAAACAGGCATTGTTCGCCGCATTCGCCGGTCAGGGAATAGCCCACCGCTTTCTGCACATAATGGATCAGTTCCCGCCGCCCGGCAAAAATGCGCTCAAGAAACACATCCCAGGTTGGACAGACAGCCGCCGGATCATAGTCGGCCACTGCCAATTTGGTGATCAGGTGCGATGGGGCATGCTGCAGCAGTTCGCCGTTGCGCAAGTCCACCGTGCCGTTCGTCGTATTCAGCAGCCAGCCGTCCTGGTCGAAGTCTTCGGGCGAGACGACAAACGCGTTCTGGCACTGCGCGAGTTTGAGCATAGCCCGCAAGCGCAACTCCGACTCGCTCTGGGCCGCGAATTTCTGCAACAATTTGCGCCGTTTGGGATTGGGGCAATGGGCGGCCTGCGCCCGAATGTCCCGAACCGTCTCCGCCGCCCGCCGGCAAGCTTCGCCGGTGGTGTCGCGCCGCCAGCGGCGGCCGTCCCAGTCGAGCCATTTGCCGAAAGCGCCGCAATAACGCAGACTTTGTCCATGCCGCTCCGCCAGCCGTTCGGCGTTGCCCAGATCGGTCAGATAATGTTCGTCGGGAGCAGGCGCTTCCGCCAGTTGCTGCAAATCCGCCAAGGTATGCCCGGCATCGATCCAATCCGACACGTCGCCTTTTTCCGGCAACCCGTCCAGTTGAAGCACCGACACTTTGCATTTTCGTTGTTGCAATGAGTTTCGAACCAATTGCATGTGTGCTTTGCCGACGCCGTCATTATCCGGCAACAGCGCCACTTTGGCTCCGTCCGGAA
>CAZSRN010000265.1:0-3297 GCA_964609115.1 uncultured Veillonellaceae bacterium
TTTGTCCGGAATGCGGTTATTATGATGGAAAAGAAGTAATCAAACAGGCTGAATAGTATGCAGCTTTAGATTACCAAATGGGAAAAGGATCGGGCTTGCCTGATTCTTTTTTTCTTTTTATACGTATTTAAGTGGGTTGAGGGATGTGAGGTATTGCCTGAAAAGATTTTTTCCAACCTTTTTCGTATAGAGGTGCCGATTCCCCATAGTCCGCTAAAAGCAACCAATGCATATTTGATTAAGGGAACTGAACGGAACCTTCTCATCGATACTGGACAAAACCGGCCGGAAAGCCTGAGCGCATTACGAAAAGGGCTTGCTGAATTATCGGTTGATATGCATGCGACTGATATTTTTCTTACGCACATGCACGCAGACCACTCGGGGCTATTGCCTTTTTTGCAAACGGACAAGACGCGCGTTTTCGCCAGCAAAACCGATGCAGACAGTGTTAATTACATGTTGACGTCAAAATCTCCTATGGAGAAACTATTTCATGCAGCTTGCAGAAACGGTTTTTCACCGGAAGAGGCAAGGGCGGCTATCACGCGTCATCCCGGTAATGATGTGGGCGAACGAAATCCGCTGAATTTCACATGGGTTTCGGAAGGCAATAAAATTGACATTGATGATTATCATTTTATCTGTGTGGAAACTCCGGGGCATACTCGCGGACATGTTTGTCTCTATGAACCTGTAAAGCAGTTGTTGCTTGCAGGAGATCATGTATTGGGGGATATTAGCCCCAACATTACTCACTATATAGGGGATGACAACCCACTGAAGGATTTTTTGAATTCATTGGAAAAAGTGTCGGCTTTTACGGTTAAAAGTGTATTGCCGGGACATCGGCGCATCTTCTGCAACTGCAGGGAAAGAATCGCAGAGTTGCTGGAACATCATCAGCGACGTGCGGAAGAAGTCTTGGCGATTCTACAATCCGGCCCCATGACCGGATACCGGATCGCAGCGCAGATGACATGGGATATGGTTTTTAACGAATGGGAAGATGTTGCACCGGCGCAGAAGTATTTCGCCACAGGGGAAGCGCTGTCGCACATTCACTATCTGGAACATCAGGGCTTGATTAAACGGATCGAACAGGGTCCCTGGATATGGTTTTCACTCCAGTGATTGGCTGAAAAATTATGTTTTCTTTCTTCCATCCCGCATCGGGATGGATTTTTTATCACTTTCTATTGCGTTATCTGTAGAGAACCGATATAATCTTTTTAGTATCAGATGATAAGAGCAAGTGATACGAATTGGTGTGAAGAAAATGGCACGACAGTCCAAAAAGCTGCGTCATGAACAATTGAAGAAATGCATGGAGCTTTCGCCATTCGTGACGGATGAGGAACTGGCAACGCAATTTGGTGTCAGTATACAAACGATCCGTCTTGACCGGATGGAACTTGGCATACCTGAATTGCGTGAACGTACGCGCCAAGTTGCGCAGGAGGCGCGTGCCAATCCCAAGGCAATTGCAAGTCAGGACATGACGGGAGAAATCCTGGATCTTGAATTGGGGCGAACCGGTATTTCAACTTTGGTTGTGACACCTGACATGGTTTTTGAAAAGACCCACGTGGCTCGCGGGCATCATATCTTTGCTCAGGCCAATTCGTTGGCATTGGCGGTAATGGATGCTCCGGCGGCTGTCACAGGAGTGGCCAACATCAAGTTTAAGGTTCCGGTCCGTGAAGGAGAACGCTTGGTAGCCAAGGCAGAAGTCGTACGAACCCGGGCCAATAAAAATTTTATATGGGTTAAAACTCGTTCCGGCGCACAGGAAGTATTCCGGGCTAAATTTATTATGGTTTCACTGGAAGGATGACAAGGATTGATTAAGATTGCCGTAGACGCAATGGGTGGCGATTTTGCTCCAGAAGAAATCGTTTTAGGCGCCGTTGACGGAGCTCGCGATTTTGGCTGCGAACTTTTTTTGGTGGGCGATGAGCTACGCATTCGTGAAGCGTTACAGAAAGCCCCGGGATGGGAAAAACTACCGGTGCACATTGTTCACGCATCGGAAACGATTGATATGCATGACCAACCCGGTGCTGCAGTGAGACGAAAAAAAGATGCATCAGTTGTCGTCACTGCACGCTTGGTGAAAGAGAAAAAATGTGAAGTTGCTATTGCTGCGGGTCATACGGGAGCCGCGGTTGCCTCCGCACTGTTCGGCATCGGCCGCATCACGGGAATTGAAAGGGCAGCGATTGCTACTGTTTTCCCCAATATGCGTGGAAAAACAGTCATGTTGGATGCCGGTGCTAATGTTGATTCAAAGCCCAAGCATTTGGTGCAAGCTGCCATCATGGGTTCCATTTATGCGGAATTTGTTTTGGGGATAGAAAAGCCCCGGGTTGGATTGCTGAACATCGGGGAAGAGTCAACTAAAGGAAATGAACAGGCATTGGCGACATTTCCATTGTTAAGCGCATTGAGAACGATCAACTTCGTTGGCAATGTTGAGGGCCGGGATATTATGGCCGGTACAGTGGATGTTGTAGTTTGTGATGGATTTGTCGGTAATATTGTGTTAAAAACTTCCGAGGGCCTTGCCAAGGCATTGATGCAACTTGTAAAAGAGGCGATTGTGCAGGACGGCTACATGGCTAAGCTAGGGGGACTATTGATTATGCCCGCCTTGCGAAAACTGAAGAAGAAAGTGGATTATGCCGAATACGGAGGAGCCCCGTTGCTGGGGATTGATGGCGGATTTATGATTTGTCACGGCAGCTCCAAGGCAAAGGCGATTCATAGCGCAATTCGCGCAGCCAAGGAATTTTCCGAACAAAAAGTAGTCGAACATATTCGCGAAAACTTGATTATGGAGGGTTTGACCAATGACACAAGAGATAGCGCCCAATAGAAATGTAGGAATTCTGGGGATCGGAGTATTCGCGCCGGAAGACATATTGACGAATAAAGACTTGGAAAAAATGGTAGATACCAATGACACATGGATTACGGAACGAACGGGAATCCGTGAACGGCGAATCTCCAAACCGGACGTTCCGACTTCTGATTTGGCTTTGTTGGCGGCAGAAAAGGCGCTTGCCAATGCCGGACTTACTATCGACGATATAGATCTGATCATTGTGGGAACTTCCAGTCCGGACATGTTTTATCCGTCAGTAGGGTGCTTGGTGCAAACAAAACTAAAAGCCAACAGAAAAATTGCTGCATTTGATTTGCAAGCGGGTTGTTCAGGTTTTTCGTATTCGATGATTGTAGCCACACAGTTCATCAGAACGGGTATGTATAAAAAGATTTTGGTAATTGGCGCTG
>CAZSRN010000266.1:0-3266 GCA_964609115.1 uncultured Veillonellaceae bacterium
ATTTTGTCACATCACGAGAAAATTTGTTACGGGCAACAAAAGATATTGAAGCCGAATTAGAGGAACGATTAGCGTATTTTAAACGCGAAGACCGCCTGCTGGAAGCGCAGCGCATTGAACAGCGAACGCGGTATGACCTTGAGATGATGCAGGAAATGGGCTACTGCTCCGGTATTGAAAACTATTCGCGTCATTTGACGGGACGCGCTGCAGGGGAATCTCCGTTTACCTTGATGGACTATTTTCCCAAGGATTTTCTTATTGTGATTGATGAGTCCCATGTGACGATGCCGCAAATCCACGCAATGTATAATGGCGATCGTTCGCGCAAGCAATCGTTGATTGATTTTGGCTTTCGGCTGCCTTCGGCGTTGGACAATCGTCCCCTGAAGTTTGAAGAGTTTGAGGGGCGGATTCGTCAAATTGTCTACGTATCTGCCACACCGGCGGATTATGAGCTGAAATCGGCGACACAGGTAGCGCAACAGATCATCCGACCGACAGGGCTGGTTGATCCCGTGGTGGAAGTACGTCCGGTCACCGGGCAGATTGATGATTTACTCAGTGAAATTCATGGTCGTGTTGAAGCCAACGAACGGGTGCTGGTCACGACGCTGACCAAGAAAATGGCGGAAAACTTGACAAATTATTTTCGGGAAATGGGCATAAAAGTCCGGTATCTGCATTCGGAAGTCGAGACGCTCGAACGGGCCGAAATCATTCAAGGATTACGTTCCGGCGATTTTGACGTTCTTGTCGGTATCAATTTGTTACGGGAAGGCCTGGACCTGCCCGAAGTGTCTTTGATTGCCATTCTCGACGCAGATAAAGAGGGCTTTCTTCGTTCCGATACTTCGCTGATACAAACTATCGGGAGAGCAGCCCGCAATGTTCACGGCAAGGTTATTATGTACGGCGACCGAATTACAGATTCCATGCGGAGGGCGATTGACGAGACCGATCGTCGCCGGGCAGTCCAAGAAGCCTACAACCTTGAACACGGGATAACACCGACCAGCATTCAGAAAAAAGTGAAGGAACTGATCCGGACCACTAAAGTTGCCGAGAGTCCTGCGCCTTACACAGCAAAAGAAGTTAAGAAACTTGGCAAGCGGGAAACCTTGGCATTGGTCGCCAAGCTGGAGAAGGATATGCGCACTGCAGCCAAGGCGCTTGAATATGAACGAGCAGCCGAACTGCGGGACATGATCTTTGAATTGCGGGAAAAAGTGCGATGACACATAACTAAAATCATTTTTGTAATAAATATAAGGTTGCGGTTGATTTATTCTTATTAACCGCAACCTTATATTTATTAGATTATATTATACATGTTACATATTTAAATTGATAAATCTTTAATAATATAATCCGAGCAATTAATTCCTTGCTGAACTGAATCAAACGATTGTTTTATGAATAGTCCAGTGCATTCGCTTTTCGATAAAGCAATAGCCGGTTGATCAGTTGCTTATCCTTCATTAAGATGGTAGGAAACGGTGACGATGGCAACCCGAGGATCGTTCATCAACTTGTTTTTGATAAAGAAGCTGGTCTGGTTGTGTAATAAAATTTGCCACCATTTTTTTACCACAAATTGAGGAATTACGACAGTAATCAAGTCATCATGATGGAAAGCCTGCTCTTCGTCCTGAATGTATTCCAGCAAAGGAATAATGGTATCCCGATAAGGGGAGAGCTTGATGGTCAGAGGAATTCCCAAGTCAAATTCGGCCCACTTCCGGCGAAGTTTTTCCGCAGACTCTTCATCTTCGGCCACATGAAAAGCTTGTATGCTGCTGTAGCCCGCCAAACGTTTGGCGTACCATAATGCTTTAAAAGAAGCTCGGTTGAGAGAAGCAAGAGGGATAATGATATGCTTTTCGCGATTTTCATCAATAGCAGGTCCGCAAGCTTTTTCGCTCAGCGGCAGACTCAGTTGCTGAGCTACCATGACGTAGTGAGCCTTCACTTTCAGCATGGCAAAAATGAATATAGGCACCAGAAGGCAGACAATCCAGGCTCCGTGCATAAACTTGGTTGCGCCGATGATCAGCACGGTGATGAACGTTACGATCGATCCAAAGCCGTTGATAAGCGCCTTGTGCTTCCAACCGGGGGTTTTTCCATTGACCCAATGCCACCACATGCCTGACTGTGACAAGGTGAAAGAGGCAAACACTCCTACTGCATAAAGCGGCAGCAGAAGGTGGGTTTCTCCATCAAAAATGACCACCAGCGCCGCGGCAGACAATCCAAGGAAATCAATGCCGTTGGAAAAATTCAGACGTCCGCCGCGATGGGCGAACTGCCGGGGCACATAACCGTCTTTTGCCAACAGGGACAACAGCAACGGCAGGTCCGTAAATGAAGTGTTGGCCGCCATCACAAGAATAAAGGCCGTTGTGAGCTGAATGACGTAGAACATGGGACTATCGCCAAACACCTGTATTGCGATCTGAGCTACTACGGTTTCTTCGGGATTGGGAACCGCATGATACAGCGTTGCCAGATAGGAAGTGCCGCCAAAAATCAATAGCACGATGAATCCCAACAGAAACAATACAATTTTGGCATTTTTCTGGGCCGGTTCTTTGAAGTTGGGAATCGCATTGCTGACCGCTTCAACGCCTGTCAAGGCCGTACAACCGGAAGCGAAGGCCCGCAAGATCAAGAACAGGGTAATTTCCCCCATTACTTCAGAAACGTGTCGGGGCGCCTGCGGCGCAAACCCATCGACATGGACCTTGTAGGTTCCATAAACAATCATCAACAGCATGGAAAAGATAAATGCGTACGTCGGCACGCCGAACATTCGTGAAGAGTCTTTAATTCCCCGCAGATTTCCTACAGTTAGAATTAAAATAAAGAAGAGCGTAATGGGTACGCGATGGACAAGCAATTCGGGAATTGCCGAGGTAATTGCCGCGGTTCCGGCGCACGAACTGACAGCTACGGTCAGGATATAGTCAATGGACAAGGTTGCTGCAGCGGTCAGACCCGGAATGACGCCCAGATTGTCATGAGCTACAATATAGGAGCCTCCGCCGCATGGATAAGCATCAATGGTCTGACGGTAAGAAAATACAAGGATGAATAATAACGCCACAATGGCCAATGCAATGTGAAACATTTGGGCGTATGCCAAAAGCCCGATTACAGGAATCAATACATACAGAATTTCTTCGCTGGCATAAGCGACTGAAGAAATCGCATCGCTGGACAAGATCGGCAATCCCCAAAATACGCTGAATTTTTCCTCTGCC
>CAZSRN010000267.1:0-3266 GCA_964609115.1 uncultured Veillonellaceae bacterium
GTTCAATCGCCCTTTTACGATCCGTTATGGTGTCGGTTTTGCGCCGCATATCAGGCGCAACGATTCCCGCCATAATTTGTCCAATAATAAATTCCGGATCTTCTGAGCGAGGATTATCAGAAGTTACAATCACATGGTCGGCGTAACTTGCCGCCAGCGTCCCCATAATGGGTCGTTTGGTGCGGTCTCGGTCGCCTCCGCAGCCAAAAACCACGATAAGCCGTCCCTGTACAAATTGTTTTGCCGTACGAAGCACATTTTCCAATCCATCCGGCGTATGGGCATAATCTACAATCACACTGAATGGACGATCAATCTCCACTCTTTCAAATCGTCCCGGAACGCGGTCAAATTGTTCCAGCGCCGCCTGAATATCTGAAATTGGAATTCCTTCCGCCAGTGCAACACCGATTGCCGACAACATATTATAAATATTAAACATGCCTGTCAATTTTGAGCGAACCGCAAAATCTCCCCATTCGCCGGTAACAAGAAAGCGACTGTATTCAGGACTCATATCAATATCAATGGCCCGGATGGATGCCGTCCGCTCAACTCCATAGCTGATTTTACGAGCCTGCGTACACTCCAGCATATATTTTCCCGCCGGATCATCCATGTTGACAATCGCCGATTTATTCTTTTTCGCGGGATTTGCCTGATCCAACTGCCGGAACAGCATTGCTTTCGCATCCCGATAGTTTTCCATTGTGTGATGAAAATCCAGATGATCCTGAGTCATATTCGTAAAAACAGCCGAATCATATTCGCATCCGGCGACACGCCCCAACGCCAGCGCGTGGGAGGACACTTCCATTGCTGCGTATTGCATTCCACTGTCGATCATGTCACGCAAGGTCGCTTGCAAATCCAGCACATCAGGCGTCGTATTTTTAACCGCAATCACCCGGTCGCCGATCAATGTGTGCAACGTACCGATCACGCCGCACGGACGTCCTGCTTTTGTAAAAATATCCCGAATAATATGAGTGGTCGTTGTTTTTCCATTTGTTCCCGTTACGCCAATCAAGCGCAACTTTGACGCAGGCTCTCCAAAAAACCAAGGTGCTAGCTGCTCCACCGCTTTTCGCACATCTTTCACCAGCAGAACAGGTACATTCCCCGGCGTTTCGATCTCATGTTCCGCAAGTACCGCAACCGCTCCTTTATTAATTGCTTCTGCGGCAAACAGATGGCCATCGACCGTAACGCCCGGCATACAGACAAACAGAGTCCCTGGCTCAACTTTTCGCGAATCATGAGCCAGGGTGCGAATGGATGGATTCATATTTTGTTGTATAATCCACTGCACATCAGGCAGTTTTTCAACAATTTCCCGCAGTGTCCGGTTCATCGGAACCTCCCTGGCATTTCTTTCAATGACAATTATTTTATCACTTTTCCTGCGAACCTCCAAATGAAAAAAGCAGGTTTTACACCTGCTCCTGAACTACCTTGCCTTGTGGGCTTCCGCCTTGGCGTTTCCGAACAAAATCGATTTGCGCGCAGTAACGGGCTCGGTCGTTCCATCTTTAACCGGATTTTTTGCCGGAGAATCCTTTGCAACGACGTACACAGCCTGCGGTTTTATCATGCCCAATTGCCCGATCGCAATATTTTGTATCCGCTGCGGTGATTTCAGCTGCGCCATTTCAAGGCGTAAAAGCTCATTTTGTTTCTCCATTCGGGTCAGGCAAGACCGCGCCTGGACCAAATCATACCCGGCTTTTACAATTGCAGCGCTCCCCCACGTCACAGCCATCGCCAAGAATCCGACAATGACGGCGGATACCAGGCATTCCGTCCGCAAGCATCGTTGAGGTTTTTTCAAAGAACACCGCTCCGCCTTCTCCGGCAGCAGGGGTTCGTTATATTTATACGTTCGCGTCATCACCAAGTCCTCCCAGTTCCACTTTCTCCGCAATCCGGAGTTTTGCGCTGCGAGCGCGGGGATTCATTTCAAGCTCTTCTTCAGAAGGAGTTACCGGTTTGCCGCACAACTTAAGAATAGCCTGCGGATTGCACATACAAACAGGTGATTTAGGCGGACACACACACCGTCCAAGAAGATTTGCAAAGGTATTCTTCACAATTCTGTCTTCCAGGGAATGAAACGAGATGACCCCAATTCTTCCACCCGGTTTCAATCGCTTTATGGCCGCCTTGAGCGCACCAGGCAAAATTTTCAACTCGCCGTTGACTTCAATTCTTATGGCCTGAAACGTTCGCTTCGCCGGATGGTGTCCTTGTCGGCGGGCTGCTGCGGGAATCGCCGCCATAATAACAGCTACCAGGTCGGCCGTGCTTGTCAGGGGTGCGCGTTGCCGGGCCTCGACGATAAATTTTGCAATTCGCCGCGCCCAGCGTTCTTCCCCGTATTCAAAAATTATGCGGGCCAGTTCTGCCTCCGGGTACTCGTTGACTACCTTCTGTGCACTCAATAACTGTTCAGGATTCATTCGCATATCCAGCGGGCCTTCCTTCATGTAAGAAAACCCTCGTTGAGGCAAGTCCAGTTGATGCGAAGAAACCCCCAGATCAAATAAAATTCCATCTGCTTGTCCAATGTTGAGAGCATCCAGCACCGCGCCGAGTTCGGTAAAGTTTCCCTGAACTACCTGCACCTTTGCTTTTCCCGATGAAAGTCTGTCCCTGCCGGCTGTCACTGCGGCGGGATCCTGATCGATTCCAACCAAACAACCGTGGGAATTTAACCGGGCCAAAATAGCGTTTGAATGCCCGCCTCCCCCTAAAGTGCAATCCACATAGGTTCCAGCCGGATCACCAAAAATTCCGTTTACGCTTTCATTTAGCAGGACCGTTTCATGATGAAAATTTGTCTGCATCCTCAAATACCAAAATCGATCAGATGTTCAGACAACTGTTCCACCGTCGGCCCCATCCGCGTGTTATACTCATTCCATAGTTCTTTGTTCCAGATTTCCACCCGGGTCGATACGCCAATCACGACAACATCTTTTTCCAGTTTTGCATATTCGCGAAGGTTGGGCGGCAACAAAACACGGCCCTGTTTATCCGCTTCCAGTTCAGCGGCGCCGGGGAAAATATAACGTGAAAAAGCCCGGGCTTCCGGTTTAACCAAGGATAACTGCTTGAGTTTTCCTTCCAGCGCTGCCCATTCTTCTCGGGTATAAACGAAAAGGCACCCGTCCAGTCCCCGGGTAGCAATAAATGTGTCCCCCAGCCCCTCTCTTATTTTGGCGGGAAGTATGAGTCTGCCCTTGCCATCAAGAGTATGCTGGTAT
>CAZSRN010000268.1:0-798 GCA_964609115.1 uncultured Veillonellaceae bacterium
GGCCATTGCGATAGTCATAATCCGTCAGGCTGTTTTCCGCGGGGTAGCCGAAGCGGTTGATCCCCTGAGGATCGATCCACTGCACGGAATAAATTCCCGGGGTCTCTTCATAGAAGCCCTTCAAAATTTCCATTATTTTTGCTTTATCGTTGCGTTTCAGCATAATGGCCAGTACCGGCTCTTTTGACAAACTCTCCAAAGCCTGCTCCGCCTGCAGCACCGGCAGCGGCGTACCCATTTTTTGTCCCGAAGCTTCCAGTTCCGTTTGAATCATAACGAGCCGCCACTGAGAGCCGTACAGACCCGTGCTCTGCCATGTCGCGTTTTTTCTTACCGGAATCGGAGACGAAACACTCGGGAACTCGTATTTTCCGGAGCCTGTAGGCTTTTCCACAATCTGTTTTCCCAGTTCAATCAACTCCGGATAAGGTTGATATCCCCGGGCCAGAAACAAATTCAGCCCTATCTGTGCCCGATCGGCATCGTAGAGAATCTGCCCCTCCCGGTTTATCACCCAGATGGACAGCGGGGTTCCTTGAACGGTCGGTTTTATGCTTTGCTCCAGCATCTTTTCCGGTTCAAACAGCAGACTCACCGATCCCATCAACTGTCCAGCCGACGAAAACACGGGGTATTCGGCATCCATCGCCTGAAATCCCTCCACAGCCCGAAACAGCGAGCTGAGAACCGGTTTCTTGTGTTGCAGCACGTGTACGATTTGCGTCTGCTCACTGATGTCGGTTCCCTCAACGTTCCGATACTTTGCAGGCTCCACGGTCGCCATGACTCCCTGGGCAT
>CAZSRN010000268.1:808-3206 GCA_964609115.1 uncultured Veillonellaceae bacterium
TGCAATCCACAGCGTAAGGAAACGCCGTACACAGCTCGCGCAAAGTCACCCTTGCCGCATCACCGGTCAGCCCACTTTCGCCCAGTTTCTGCGCCGCCTGTTTCAACGCGGCATCCATCCGTGCAAGTTCCAGTGTGACACGTTGCTGAGCCAGGGCCAGGGAATTGTCCGGCTCGGCCGCATTCACAGGGTTCGGAAAAACCAAAACCAAACATAAGAGCAGGAGCATCCACCCCTTGAACAACTTTGCCATCATCGACCCCTCCCCGTTTTTATTCAGTGCAACTTCTGTCAGTCCAGCACGCCCAACAGTTCGGTCAGCGCGCCGATTCTCGTCACCCCGGCCTCCGGCTGAGCCCGCCAGCGGTCCTTACGTTGCCGGTCAATCCAAACCGGTCGTATTCCCGCACTCGCCGCCCCTTCGATGTCCTCCCGGCTGTCGCCGACGTGAACGGTTTCTTCCGGTTGCAAGGCAAGCGCCCGCAAGGCGTGATTAAAAATTCCCGGATGCGGTTTTTTAACGCCGATCGCATCCGACACCAATATCGTATCAAATAAAGAATCTATTTTCCAATCTACCATCAACCGATGAACATACGGCGCATAATCAAAATTGGATACCAAAGCGATGGAGCGGTTGCCGCCGATTTCCCGCAATACTTCTCTTGCTTCCGGATCGAGGTAAACATAGTCATGCCAGACATCTATCGATTTCTCGATCGCCTGCCGGGCTGCCGCCCGGGGAATTGCCACCCGAACTTCTCCGGCCAGTCGCTGCAGGCGACGTTCGACAACGCTCAACTCATTATTCTCTGTATCCAACGGCTCCGGCCGTTCAAAAAAACCACCGCAGTACGGACGAAACTCCGTCTGCGACAAGGTCATCCCATTCGCGGAGAATAAGCCGAAAATTACTTCATACCAAGCGCTCCAGGCCTTATCCATTTCTCCGTAAACCGCCAACGTGCCGTATAAATCAAACAGTACGCCCCGTGTCTTCACTTTTATCCTTTCACTCCCGTCTGTTCAGCGCTATTTTTCCGTTGGCGTCAACTTTGCCTGCAGCACATAAATCCCCAGAAGCGTCAGTATCGTTCCCGTCAGCATGAATACCGGACGAATTCCTATCCATGAACTGACAAAACCTCCGGCCAGCGGCCCCACCATCGAACCCAACTGGTTGGAAGCGTTCGTCAACCCGAAGACGCGCCCCTGAAAGCTCACATCACTGGAACTGACGGCAATCATGTTAATCGCGGGAAATACGCCGATGAGGAAGAGTCCCATCAAAAACTGCAACGCTCCGAATTGGAAAATATTCGCAGCAAAAAATTGTCCCATGTTGAAAATTCCCGCGCCGACAAAAGCGGCCACCAGCAGCGTACGGATTTTTCCGTTCTGTCCCGAACGGCCCCACAACGGAGCGGCAATGGCGCTCGCCACGCCCGACAGACTGAAAATAAACCCGGTGGTCAAGCCCACGCCTTCCATCGTTCCCTGCAACTCCGCCACATACAACGCCATCAGCGGTTGCAGCGTCATGCTGACGATTTGAACCGCAAACAGCAACCCCAGCATCCGGACCAACACCTGATTGCCAAATGCCGTTTTCAAATCTTCAATCAGGCTGGTTTTTTTCAGTACACTATTTTTCCGGGGCTCAGCCACCAGACACCACACGGCAAACGTCGCGCCGAAAATAATCAGCGCCGATACGACGAACGACATTCTCATCCCGAACAAATGCGCCAGGGTTCCTCCCATCAGCGGGCCCACAATGCCGCCGATGACCAGCCCGGTTTGCATGATGCCCATGCAAAACCCCATTTTTTCCGGCGGCGCCGATGACGCCACGAGGGCCATGGAGGCCGGTACAAATCCGCTGGCTATGCCTTGAAAAACCCTGATCAGGATCAATTCAACCGGATTTCTGACCCAAGCTCCGGCAAAATAAACAACGCCCAAACTGATTCCTGCCCTCAGGATCATGCGCCGCTTGCCGGACCGGTCTGCCCGCCGCCCCCAATATGGCGCCAACAGCGCCCCTACCAGAAACGTGGCGGCAAAAACAGCCCCCGCCCAGATCTTCACGCTACCCTGGCTGACTCCCAGTTCCAACAGATAGAGGGGCAGAAAGGGAACAATCATCGTATAACTGGCTCCGCACAAGATTACCGAGGCGGCCAGCGTCCATAAATTTTTGCGCCACATTCCCCATAGACCCTTTGCTTTTTTTCCTATTGTACCTCCTGCGGGCCGTTCCGTCCAATCGAATTCCACGCCGCGCCTTCGGGTTCCTCCACCGCTTTCCCCGACTTTAGGCCGTATCCGCAATTCAGTCAAAATAATGATCCCCCGGCCTAGCCGGGGGTATTTCTTTAACGGGCGTAGCCCTAGT
>CAZSRN010000269.1:0-3188 GCA_964609115.1 uncultured Veillonellaceae bacterium
GTATCTTTATCAGCGAAAGTTTCAACAGTCAACGTTTCGATTCCATTGTCCTTCAGGCTTTTCTCGAAGGTTTTAAAACCGGAAACCGCCCAATCATTATTATTGGAATACAGTACAGCGACTTTTTTCAGATTGAACTTGTCCTTGGCCTTTTTCACTGCATGAGGGATTGCCAGAGATTCCGGCAATGCATTCCTGAAAATATATTCGCCAATATCCGTCACCCCTTCAGCGGTTGTCGATGTTCCCATGACTGGTACGCCGGATTGGTTGGCAATGGGTCCCATGGCAAACATTTCCCCGCTCAAAGTCGGTCCGATAATGGCTACGACATTATCTTTGTGAATCAACTTATTGGCTGCATTGATCGCTTCATTTTTTTCGCCCTTGGAATCTTCAAACACAAGTTCAATTTTAATTTTCCCCTGCGCGTTGATTTCATCCCGCGCTAATTCCAGTCCCTGGCGTATGGCTTCTCCATAAGCTGCGCCGCCGCCGCTGAGATAGGAAACTACACCGATTTTTGCGCTCGCACCGGTTGATGGAGAACCGCCCGAAGCGGCCGGTTTGTTGTCCCCTCCACAGCCAGCCAGACCCAGCGTCATCATCCCGACCACGACCCCAATTGTCCATTTCTTAAAGTTTTTCATTTCTTTTCTTCCCCCTATACTTTTACTCATAATCAAGTTGTTCGTATCGATTACTTTATCTTATCGGATCTTATCGGTTGATTCACGATTAGGTATGCAAAAGCCCCTATCGGCACAGTATGCTGTGTCGATAGGGGCGAATCAACGCGGTACCACCCTACATTTTACTCATTACGCCGGCTCCAATCCGACTTCCGGTTAACGTCCGGCCCCGCTCCAACCTAATCCTGCAAGTGCAAGCTTCAGCCAAAGAGTTCGTAGGTGAGTTCGCTCATGATTCCGTACCGGTTCACAGCACCCACCGGCTCTCTGCAACGAAACCTCATCAGCTTTTCCTAGTCATTACGGTTCGCAATATAAAATTTGCGTTGTCCCCAATTCATTTACAAATGTTACATCGGGATATTTTTTTCTTATATTTTTTCAAACCATTGTAAGGTTGTATACATTATCCCAATCTTATCTGCGTTTGTCAATGAAATAAAACAGCTGGGTGGCGTATTATTTTTTTATCGCTCAAACGCTGTTCAGCATAACTGAACAGCAGGATTTATTTATAGTAGGTTGAATTTTATAACAATAGAAGATCTTGATACGAGGAGGCCGAAAATGGTAATCATATCAACTCCTTCACCCATAGAAATTGCCACAGGTGTATTTTGGGTCGGTGCATCTGGACAGTCTGCTCCGCTTAATTGTAACCCCTATCTCATTCTGGACGGAGACGAAGGAGTTTTAATCGATCCGGGGTCACCGCTCGACTTTGATGCGGTATTGGCAAATGTTAAGAGTTTGATTGCAATTGAGAAGCTGCGATATATCGTACTGCAACATCAGGATCCTGATTTTTGCGCCGCAACGCCTTTGTTTGAACAGGCCGGTTTCGTCGGGCAACTCGCCACACATTGGCGGGCATCTCTTCTCATCAAGTACTATGGCGTCACCTCTTCTTTCTATCTTGTGAATGAACACAACTGGGAACTGTCTTTCGGTAACAACCGGAAGATCATGTTTGTGCCTACGCCCTACCTGCATTTTCCGGGCGCCATCGCTACCTACGATCCGACTTCCCGCGTTTTGTTTTCCAGCGACCTGTTTGGCGCATTTGCCGATCGTTGCCCACTCTTTGCGGATGAATGGCCTGGGCAGAATTACCAGGAAGCCATGCAGAGCTTTCATGAGCACTATATGCCCTCCAATGCGATCTTGCGGCCGGTGATGGAGAATCTCGCCCAATTTGACATTTCCTTTATTGCGCCCCAGCATGGTTCGGTGATCCGGCAGGATATTGCCGAGCATATCGGAATCCTGCGCGAATTGGAATGCGGTTCATTTCTGAAGCCCATTCACCACTCCCTTTCCTCTCTGGACGGTTATACCCGGTTGGTGAACCAATTGCTGAAGCGCCTCTACGCCAATTATCCCCGGGAATTGGTGGCGAAAATTCTGGCAACCGGCAACGTGACACTGAATCCAGAATCCGGCGAAATAGCCGACTTTAACTGTAGCGGCCACGAATTGTGGGATTTGTGTCTCCAGTTGCTTTACGATCGATTGGGTTTTACGCCGCTATTTCTATTGGAACCGTTGATCGAAAAACTGTCTGCCGAATATTCGATCGAACCGCCGGCCGTTTTTAGAACCATGGTACTGGACCTGGAGCAAAAAGCGTCCGTCCTTTCCAAAGAAAATCTGGCGTTACAAGCGCAGACAGCCCACCTGAACGAACAATTGGAACTGGCCGCGGAAAAACTGATGCGATGCCCGGTGACCAACCTCCGAAACGAACAGGTTTTTTTTCAATACCTTGCCGCCGTCTGTAAAGATTTTTCAGAATCGAATCCATCCGGAACCCTGCTGTTCATCGGCGTAGACAACATGGCGAAAATCAATCTGAATTATGGCAACGCCGTCGGCGACGAAATATTGCAGACGCTGTCCTTACTGATCGATGAAAGCATCAGTGACGGCCATGTTCTGTTCAAGCTGGATGGTCCCATATTCGCCTGCCACCTGCCGGAAACAGATATCCCAAAGGCTTTGCCACTTGCGGAAAAAATACGGTACCGAATTGAACAAACGGAACGGATGATTGAACGCATTACCATATCCATCGCCGTTTTTTCACTGGACGATTTCTTTGGTAATGACTTTCGGGACTGCAATGCTTTTGCAGCCGCCGTCTCGTCGGCCGGGAAAGCGCGTCTATTGTTAGCACGCCATCAAGGCGGCAATCAAGTCTTGCAGGCCGCAACCGAAATGCCCGCTCCGGTGTTGGGGAAAATCGTTAAATTTGTGGTGGAATCAATTTCCTGGTGTTTTGGAAGTTCTGGGCACATTGCTCCGGGATGCGCAATATTCGGTGTATGCTGCCCAAGACGGTGACGAGGCATACGAAATCATTGACCGGGAATTGCCGGAGTTGATCATTTCCGAAGTCATATTGCCGAAAACCGATGGATTTTTATTGCGTCAACGTCTGCGCATGGATTCCGGACTGCGGGATATCCCGTTCATTCTGGTTTCGTTTCAAAAAAA
>CAZSRN010000270.1:0-3183 GCA_964609115.1 uncultured Veillonellaceae bacterium
CGTTGTCGGTTCATCAAGGATATACAGTGTCTTGCCAGTGCTCCGCTTGGCCAACTCCGTCGCCAACTTCACCCGTTGAGCTTCGCCGCCGGAAAGGGTCGTGGCCGGTTGACCGAGCTTGACATATCCGAGCCCCACATCATGCAAAACCTGCAGCTTGCGCTGAATTTTCGGCACATTGGCGAAAAACTCCAGCGCCTCTTCAACCACCATATCCAAAACCTGCGCAATATTTTTTCCTTTGTAATGCACTTCAAGCGTTTCTCTGTTGTAACGCTTCCCTTTGCACACTTCACAAGGAACATAGACATCCGGCAAAAAGTGCATTTCTATTTTGATAATGCCGTCTCCCCGACAAGATTCACAACGTCCGCCCTTCACGTTGAAGCTGAATCGGCCGGGTTTGTAACCGCGCATGCGCGCCTCCGGAGTCTGGCTGAACAACTCGCGCACAGAATCATACAACCCGGTATAAGTAGCGGGATTGGAACGAGGTGTACGACCGATGGGCGATTGGTCGATGTCAATTATTTTGTCAATGTATTCTGACCCGCGAATTTGCGCATGAACCCCCGGTCGAGTGTGGGCTCTGTAAATCTTTTGAGCCAATGCCTTGTACAAGATTTCATTGACCAAAGTGCTCTTTCCGGAGCCGGATACCCCGGTTACCGCAGTAAATACGCCAAGTGGAAAGCGAACATCAATATGCGCCAGATTGTTTTCCGCTGCGGCAACAATCTCCACCCACTTGCCGTTGGTTTTGCGGCGTTGCTCCGGCACAGGAATGGATAGCTTCCCGGACAAATACTGTCCGGTGATGGACGCTTCACAGGCTTGAATATCCTCCACCGTTCCCTGCGCCACAATATGCCCGCCGTGTACTCCGGCGCCTGGACCTATGTCGATAATATGGTCGGCATTGAACATCGTTTCCTCATCATGCTCCACCACCAGCAGCGTATTGCCAAGATCACGCAGATTTTTCAGCGCTTCCAGCAACCGTTGGTTGTCACGCTGGTGCAACCCAATGCTGGGTTCATCCAGAATGTAGAGCACTCCTACCAGACCCGAACCGATCTGAGTCGCCAGACGAATGCGCTGGGCCTCGCCGCCGGATAACGTTCCCGCAGCCCGATCCAGCGACAGGTAATCAAGTCCCACAGTCATCAAAAAGCCCAATCGTGCGTCGATTTCCTTGCGAATTTGATAGGCAATCGTCTTTTCACGCTCTGTAAGTTCCAGCTGTGAAAAAAACTCTCGACTCTCGCCAACCGTCATGTGGGTCACTTCATTAATATTCCTGCCGCCGACCTTGACTGAAAGCGACTCTTTTTTTAGTCGCGCCCCATGGCAGGCCGGGCAGGGCTTGGAAATCATATACCGCTCGAGATCTTCCCTCATGGAATCCGCGGTCGATTCCCTATGCCGCCGGGTCAGCATCGGAATCACCCCTTCGTAGGAGGTAAAATGGGTCTTGACTTCGCCAAACAGGTTTTCATACTCAAAAGATAATCGCTCACCCTCTGATCCCTGCAAAATCAGTTCACGAATATCACCGGGCAAATCGTTCCATCGAACATCGAACGAATAGCCGCGTCGTTCCAACAGCACTTTCAATTGACACATAAAAAATGATCCCGGGTTGCTGGATACCGCCGCGATGGCCCCTTCTGCAATGGTTTTCGTTCCATCCGGCACAACCAGTTCCGGATCGATCTCCATGTTCATGCCAAGACCGGTACACACCGGGCAAGCGCCATAGGGGGTATTAAAGGAAAACATCCTGGGGGCGATTTCCGGCATACTGATCCCGCAATCGACACAAGCGAATCTTTCGCTGAACACTTGTTCCCTTTCACCGTTGATATCAACCGTGACCATTCCTTCACCCAGTTTTATGGCGGTCTCCAGGGAATCAGCCAAACGGCGGGCTACGCTATCTTTTACAATAACTCGGTCAATAACCGCTTCAATTGTATGTTTTTTATTCCGGTCGAGCTTGATTTCATCAGAAATTTCACGAATTTCTCCATTTACTCGAACTCTTACATATCCATCCTTACGGATTTCCTCCAGCACTTTCTGGTGTTCGCCTTTTTTGCCGCGAATGATCGGCGCCAGCAACGTCAGTTTTGCTCCTTCTCCCAAGGCCATCAGCGCATCCACCATTTGTTGGATGGTCTGCTGCGTAATAGGTTTGCCGCACTCCGGACAATGCGGACGCCCGGCTCTGGCAAACAGGAGCCGCAGGTAATCATAAATCTCCGTCACCGTTCCCACCGTGGAACGCGGGTTGCGGCTCGTTGTTTTCTGGTCGATTGAAATCGCCGGCGAAAGACCTTCGATATAGTCGACATCCGGTTTGTCCATCTGTCCGAGAAATTGCCGTGCATAAGACGACAAAGACTCGACGTAGCGACGCTGTCCTTCCGCATAAATCGTATCAAACGCCAGGGACGATTTACCCGAGCCGGACAAACCGGTTAATACCACCAGCTTGTCGCGGGGAATCTCTACATCAATATTTTGGAGGTTATGTTGGCGGGCCCCTTTAATAATAATTTTATCTTTCACTGTCCTGTATCACCTTTACCCTTTTATCTACAGCCTGCAAAGATCTGTGAAAATGGCATCCTTTCTTTTTTTTCAGCACAATAAAGTCTTCAGCGTCTTCCACAAAGTTTATTGCTGTTATTCAGCAAGTACATTCTACTAAAAAATAAAGATTATCGCAAAATTTCATCTCGGTTCAACGCTTGTCGACAATTCATAGAAATCGTCGTGTTACGGCTCCTTTACATTTACACAATCTTTACATCAACCCTCAAATTATTGACGCCATTTTGACAGCCACCCATGTTATAGTACCGTGGTAATTCGTACTTGCTATTACGATACCACGGAGGCGAAACACTGTGTCATCAACTTTAGAGCATTCTGCTCCGGTAACTTTACGGGAAAAGTTTTTCAAACTACTGATTGGTAAATCCCTTCGCACCGAACAATTGGCAGAGGAAAAATTCAGCGTATTTTGGGGATTGCCTATCTTGTCCAGCGATGCGATTTCTTCCGTCGCTTATGCCAGTGAAGAAATTCTGTATGTATTGATTCCTGTAATCGGGCTTTTGGCCTACGGACAGATGTTTCACATTGCATTGGCCATTGTGGCGTTATTATTCATCC
>CAZSRN010000271.1:0-3167 GCA_964609115.1 uncultured Veillonellaceae bacterium
CAACGAAAGAAGGCAGGATGGTGGAACTCCGCGACCACGTCTTGACCACTTTCTTCTCGTTTTTTGCGTTCATTGCGGTGATTTTCTTCAACACACTGACATGAACATAGGGTCCCTTTTTTACTGATCTTGACATTATACGGTAACCTCCTTTCTTCTCCCGTTATTTCGTACGATGGCTGACAATAAGTTTCTCCGATGCCTTCTTTTTGGAGCGTGTCTTTGCCCCCATTGCACATTTGCCCCATTTAGTAACCGGGTTCTTGCGTCCAACTGGCGAACGACCTTCACCACCACCATGTGGGTGGTCGCAAGGATTCATCGCCACGCCGCGATTGGCCGATCGGATACCCAACCAACGGGATCGTCCAGCTTTACCGATGGTAATGTTTTCATGTTCATGATTGCCAACCAAACCAATACTTGCTCGACAATTTACATGCACTTTACGCACTTCGCCAGACGGCAGTCGCAACAACGCCTGCTCATTTTCCTTCGCCATCAACTGAGCCGATGTGCCGGCAGAACGCACCATTTGAGCGCCTTTGCCAATTTTCAGTTCAATATTGTGGATTAAGGTTCCAACTGGAATATTCCGAAGCGGCAACGCATTACCAACTTTAATATCCGCTTCCGGGCCGCTCATCAGCTTGTCGCCGACCTTCAACCCGTCCGGAGCCAAAATGTAACGTTTTTCGCCATCAGCATAGAACAACAGTGCGATTCGAGCCGATCTGTTTGGATCATACTCAATTGTTGCAACCGTCGCCGGTACGCCATCTTTTGTTCGTTTGAAATCAATAATTCGGTAGAGTCGTTTATGACCGCCACCTTGGTGGCGAACAGTCAAACGTCCTTGATTATTTCGCCCGCCGGATCGTCGAACGATTTCAGTCAATGCTTTTTCCGGCTTGCTTGCGGTAATTTCATCGAAACTTGATACAGTCATTTGCCGTCTTCCGGCCGTATATGGTTTAAAACTCTTTACTGCCATGAGTGATCCTCCTCATCAACCGCCCGAAGGCTTAGACTCCCTCAAAGAATTCAATGCGTTGTCCCGGGGATACTTTGACAATGGCTTTTTTGACATCCGGTCGTTTACCGGAGTTTTTCCCCATACGTTTGACTTTCCCCATTACGCGAATCGTATTAACATCCAGTACTTTTACCTTAAAAATCGATTCCACCGCTTGACGGATCTCCACTTTATTTGCATTTAAGGGAACAATAAATGTGTACTTATTTTCCTGCATGCCTGTGTTGGACTTCTCAGTAATCAACGGTCGAATCAAGACATCACGCAAATTCGTCATTATGCCAGCACCTCCTCAATCTTGGCAATGGCATCTTTCGTTACAAAAACGCGCTTATGGTTTAAAATATCGTGCACATTAATCCCCAGCGAAGTAATAGTTGTCACGCCTGGGATATTGCCCGCAGACTTTTTGACTATGTCATTCTGTTCCGCCATAACTACCAAGGCCTTATCTTCAGCAGCCTTAAATCCTTCGAGAAACTGAACCATGTTTTTCGTTTTGATCTCGGAAAAATTCAGTTCTTCAAGAACCAGCAGTTCACCAGCATTTACTTTTGATGTGAGAGCGGAACGCAACGCAAGCCGCCGGACTTTTCGAGGCATCGAAATAGTATACTTGCGCGGATGTGGTCCAAAGACAGTGCCGCCGCCTACCCACAAAGGAGAGCGAATGGTACCGGCGCGAGCGCGCCCCGTTCCTTTTTGTTTCCATGGTTTTTTCCCGCCTCCGCGAACAAATGCGCGGGTCTTCGTTGCTGCATTTCCTTGACGTTGGTTGTTCAACTGCATGACCACAGCTTGATGCAACACAGCAGCATTGACTTCGCAGCCAAAAACCCAATCATTCAAATCAATTTCACCAGTTTGTTTTCCCGCCATATTATATAGGGCTACTTTTGGCATGAATTATGTCCTCCTTTCCAAACAAGGGTAATCGTATCTATTTTCCCGCTTTTACAGCAGCAGACTTCGCCGGTTTAATGGTATTTCTGATCAGAACCGCTCCATTTTTAGGTCCGGGAATCGCACCCTTGATCAAAATCAAATTTCGCTCGGCATCTACACGAGCTACTGTCAGGCACTGAACCGTGACCCGCTCCCCACCCATACGGCCGGGAAGTTTTTTTCCTTTAAACACTTTTCCACCGCCGCCACTGATTCTAGGTCCCATAGAACCCGGCTCGCGATGAGACTTTGATCCGTGTCCCATAGGGCCACGAGAAAAATGATGCCGTTTAATGGTGCCGGCAAATCCCTTGCCTTTGGAAGTCCCCACAACATCGATAATTTCACCCTCGGCAAAAATATCCACCGTTATAGTGTCGCCCACTTTTTGTTCCGGCGCACTAGACAACCGAACCTCACGGATGAAGCGAACCGGTTTGACATTTGCTTTTTCAAAATGTCCTTTTTGTGGTTTGGTTACCTTTTTATCTTTAACAACGCCAGCCCCGATTTGCAGCGCGTTGTATCCATCACTTTCCACACTCTTCACTTGGGTGATCAGATTGGGGCTGGCTTCAACTACGGTAACCGGAACTACCTTGCCATCACTTGCAAAAATTTGAGTCATGCCAATTTTTTTCCCTAATAGACCTTTAGCCACGATTGCCACCCCCCTTATAGCTTGATTTCGATATCCACGCCTGCCGGTAAATCAAGGCGCATAAGCGCATCTACCGTTTTAGGCGTAGGTTCGAGAATATCAATCAAACGCTTGTGCGTACGCATTTCAAATTGTTCACGCGAATCTTTGTTGACATGCGGCGACCGCAAAATCGTAAAGATGTTTTTCTCTGTCGGTAACGGAATAGGACCGGAAACTAAGGCTCCCGTTCTTTTCGCCGTTTCAACAATTTTAACCGCACTTTGATCGAGTGCCTTGTGGTCATAAGCTTTTAAGCGAATTCGGATTTTTTGTTGTCTTGCCACTTATAATTCCTCCTCATCGTCCAGTTTCTACGAACGGACTTGCTCCACAGGAATTCCCCGCGCATTTCGACGGCAACCTCCCATATCATTGCAATTATCCAGTACGAACATGATAGGTAGGGGTGTGGAGCCACACCCCTACGTCTCAGGTATTATTCGTTGATTGCAGTAACAACTCCGGCGCCGACCGTACGGCCGC
>CAZSRN010000272.1:0-3137 GCA_964609115.1 uncultured Veillonellaceae bacterium
ATCTGGACATCATTCGACAGGGCGACGTGACAAAGCTGAGTAAAATGTTTAGATGACGAATCGTTTTTCGACGGGTTGTAGTTTGACCAGTTACGTGGGTAGTATGGCACAAAAAGCAGGAATGTTGATTTCTCAAGGCGAACCCTGAAGAATAGGCGCTGCAGGGAGGATAAGAAGAAAATGAAAAATTGGTTGCTGCGAATCTTTTTGTGTATGACGTTGATTTTGTCGGTGGCGGGAGGGCCTGCAGGGCTTGCCTATGCTTCGGAAACGGTGAATATTATTAAGGTCGGAACCGACTATGGTGCAGGGAAAGTATTCATTCCGCAAATTCGGGGAATGGAAGATGAACAAACGCAGACGATGCTGAATGCCAAGATTAAGGAGACCTTTTTTTCTTTTGCCAACGCGGCTCCGGATAGTTCGCTGAATGGAGATTTTTCCGTCAGTTTTTATAACCAAAATATATTGGGGCTTCATTTTAAAGGAGATAGCTTTACCCGGGGAAGCGCCCATCCCAACAAGATTGACAGAGGAATTCATCTGGATCTGGCGACTGGACAGATTTTTAAACTGTCGGATTTATTTATTGCCGGAGTTGATTTTGAAAGCCGAATAAAAGAACTGTGCGCTGGCAATCCTGAACGCTACCGTTTACGGATGGAAGGGATTTGGGATGGCTGGAAGATGGAAGAGTTCACGCAGTCGTGGCAGGGAGCCGATGCGGAATTTTTGGCGTCTGCAACAGCGGTTCGGGTTTATTCGATTCCCCGATTTGCGACAGGAGCAATCGGCGGCTATAGCGTGCCTTATGCGGAATTGATGGACAGCATCGATCAAAAAGGCGCCTTCTGGCGAAAAATACAAGACAAGCCACCAGTGAATATTTCGGTCGTGACTTTTTAGCGGCGATTTTTTTGCGTAAATAAGACAAGATAAGCAAGAGGAGGGGCGGTTATGGAAGAAAAAACAGTACGGGTGGAGAATAAAAATGGAGTTGCGACCATAACATTAAATCGACCGGCTGCGATGAATTCGATGAATCAGGAATTTGTCGATGAGCTTGTCGCCGCATTGACTGCAAGCGCCAATGATCCGGAAATCCGGGTCGTCGTGATTACCGGAGCCGGAAAAGCTTTTTGTGCAGGCGGGGATTTGGTGCATCTGTCTTCTCTCACAGACGTAATAAAAGCTCATCAGTTTATTGATCAAGCAGGTAAAATCACTGCGCTGATCATGGAAATGAACAAACCGGTGATTGCCATGGTGAACGGAGTAGCTGCCGGTGCGGGGTTCAATATTGCCATGGCTTGTGATATGGTTATTGCCGCAAAATCGGTTAAATTTGTACAAAGTTTTTCCAAAGTCGGCCTAGTGCCGGATTGTGGAGGATTCTATTTGTTGCCGCGGATTGTCGGCCCGCACAAAGCGAAAGAATTGATGTTTACCGCCGATGCGATAGATGCTGAAACAGCGTTGAAATTGGGAATTGTCAATCACGTCGTGGAGGATGCCGAGCTCGGCGAAACCGTGAATGAGTTGACCACCCGATTGACGAAGAGCGCGCCGATTTCGCTGTCGTATATTAAAAAAATGGTCAATCGCAGCGCCGATCTGGATTTAAACAACACGCTGGCGTTTGAAACGGAGATTCAGAGTCTTTGTATGCAAACAGCGGACTATCAGGAGGGCGTCAAGGCGTTTAAGGAGAAGCGGCCCCCTGTTTTTCAGGGGAAATAGGAATGGTGAATGAACAAAATATCTATTGGGATCAGCGATTCCGTATCGAAGGGCATGAAAAACCTGTCTATGATTTATGGCTGGACAAATATGCGACGATTTTAGCTGAGTCAACTGCGGTTCCGATCATTGACCTGGGGTGCGGATTTGGCAATGATACTTTGTATCTGCATGAAAGAGGCTATTCGGTAATTTCTTGCGACTATTCGAGCGAAGCACTGAAAAGGCTGGAATTTTTCATCGACAAACCGGTCACGCAGTTGTTTGATATGAAAGAAGGCTTGCCTTTCAAGGATCGTAGCGCAAAAATAGTGATAGCGGATCTGTCCCTGCATTATTTTGGCTGGCTGGATACACGGAAAATTGTTGCGGAAATCGGACGGGTCCTGGAGAGCGGCGGTCATCTGCTGGCAAGGGTAAATTCCGTGAAAGATAAAAACTATGGAGCCAATCAGGGAAGGTTAATTGAAGAAAATTACTATAATGTCGACGGAAAGTTGAAACGTTTTTTTGATAAAGTACAGTTGGACAATCTTTTCCAAACGTGGGAAGTGAAATATATGAATGAATATGAGATGGGCAGATATGAGAATGCAAAAATTCTTTGGGAAATTGCGGTTAAAAACCCATAGTGGACGACAACAAAATGGAATAGGGTTGCGAATCGCTGTCTTATGCATTTTCTGTCTTGTGGGATTTGCGCCGCCTGCTTTTTCCCAGACGCTTCCGAGCTCGGTTGGGGCGGCGAATTATTATGAAATGAAGCCAAACCCCTATTACATTTCTTTGGGGGTTAAAGGGTATCAGCAAACGACGTATTATACGTGCGGCCCGGCGGCAGTGATGTCGCTGCTCCATTGGTATGGAAAACTGCCTGCCTCGGCAATGACAGCGACAACGGAAATGCGGATTGCGAAAGAAATGGGAACCGGCGCCCTTGCCTCTTCCAGCCCGGGAACCACAAGCAAACAAATGGTGGAGTGGTTAAATGCAAATGGATTCTCGGCAATAGCAGGAACAAATGGAACGCTGGAAATGATTCGGGCGAATCTGAAACAGGGAATTCCGATGCTGGTGGAATGGATTGATTGGGGCGGCCATTGGGTTGTTGCGACAGGGTATTATGCCGAATACGAATCTCCGTCCAAGGGATGTGATACGATCTTTTTTGCGGATCCGGCCGCACATTGGACGACTTCACATAATCCGGACGGAGTTTCCTCTTTTAACGCCTGGCGCTTCAGGGATATGTGGTTTGACGCACAGTACCTCGATCCGGGAAAGTTGGTCAGAAACGCGTATATTATCGCCATTCCCCAATAAATCACATCCGGGGTAAATCTAAAGGCGTCCGGCAATGCTTGCCGGACGCCTTTACTGTTGGAAATATGCATAGG
>CAZSRN010000273.1:0-3110 GCA_964609115.1 uncultured Veillonellaceae bacterium
GATATTGCACCAGATAGCGATAATCCGGCCCGCTTATCGTTTGCCGATGTTTTGCTGCCCGACAAACTGCGAGCATCTGTTGCCCGCATTAATCCGGCGATTTCATTCGATATTAGAGAAGATGCCATTAAACAAATTGAGCGTATCAGTTCGCCGGAACTTCTTTCCAATAATGAAACCTTTCATCGAATGCTGACGGAAGGAATCAAGGTCACTTGTCAGAAAAACGGGGACAGCCGGGGCGACCTGGTTTGGCTGATTGATTTTCAGGACCCGGAGCAGAATGATTTTCTGGTCGTGAATCAATTCACGGTGATTGAAAATCGTGTGAGCAAACGCCCTGATTTGATTCTGTTCGTCAATGGGTTACCGCTTGTCGTAATTGAACTGAAAAACGCGGCGGATGAGAATGCTACGATTCGTTCCGCCTTCAAACAATTGCAGACTTATAAACAAGCGATACCAACCTTGTTAACTTATAATGGGCTGTTGGTTGTATCGGACGGCTTGGAAGCGAAAGCCGGGTCCATCTCGTCGGGGTTTAGTCGGTTTATGGCCTGGAAAAGTTCTGATGGGAAAGTGGAAGCTTCGCCACTGATTGGACAACTGGAAACACTCATCAAAGGAATGCTGGGAAAAGAAACTCTTTTGGATCTGATCGGGCATTTTGTCGTTTTTGAAAAGTCTAAGAAGGAAGATTCGGAAACCGGGATTATCACCATCCATACCGAGAAAAAGCTGGCTGCCTATCATCAGTACTATGCGGTGAATCGCGCCGTAGAATCAACGCTGCGCGCAGCGGGATTTACTTCATCGGCGCATGATGACCTTCCATTGAAGGTGATAGAATCTCCGGAAAGCTACGGGGTTCCCGGTGTCCGTTCGCAACCGTCCGGCGACAGAAAAGGCGGCGTTGTTTGGCACACCCAGGGAAGCGGCAAGTCGCTTTCGATGGTTTTCTTTACCGGTAAAATTGTTCTGGCTATGGATAATCCCACCGTTGTAGTCATCACAGATCGCAATGATCTGGATGACCAACTTTTTGATACTTTTGCTGCGTCACGACAACTTTTGCGGCAAGAGCCGGTTCAGGCAGAAACACGTGAAGATTTGAAAACCCTGCTAAAAGTGGCGTCCGGCGGCATTGTTTTTACTACGATTCAAAAATTCCAGCCTGAATCAGGCAATATATATGAGAGACTATCTGACCGGAAAAATATCATTGTCATTGCTGACGAGGCTCATAGAACCCAATATGGATTCAAAGCAAAAACCATAGACGACAAGGATGACAACGGAAATGTTATTGGCAAAAAGATTGTTTACGGGTTTGCCAAGTATATGCGCGATGCCTTGCCGAATGCAACGTATCTCGGATTTACCGGGACGCCGATCGAAAACACCGATATCAACACGCCGGCTTTGTTTGGAAACTATGTCGATATTTACGATATTGCTCAGGCGGTTACCGATGGCGCGACGGTGCGAATTTTTTATGAGAGCCGTTTGGCGAAAATTACCTTGAGTGATCGCGGGAAAAAGCTGATCAAAGAACTCGACGATGAGTTGGAACCGGATGAGTTGAACGAAACGCAGAACGCCAAAGCAAAATGGACGCAACTGGAAGCACTTATCGGTAGCACCAATCGAATCCAGCAGTTGGCGAAGGATGTTGTAACTCATTTTGAACAGCGCCAAGAGGTCATGGACGGCAAAGCGATGATTGTCACCATGTCCCGGCGGATTGCGGCGGAACTCTATCAGGCAATTATCGGATTACGACCGGAGTGGCATAGCAACGATCCCAAAAAGGGCGTTCTCAAAGTCGTCATGACTTCGAATTCCGCCGATGGACCGGAGATTTCCAAACACCATACAACAAAAGTACAACGTAGGGCGTTGGCCGAACGAATGAAGGACCCGGAAGATGAATTGAAACTGGTGATCGTCCGCGATATGTGGCTGACGGGGTTTGATGTTCCCTGCCTGCATACCCTGTATATTGACAAGCCGATGAAGGGTCATAACCTGATGCAGGCGATTGCGCGGGTCAACCGTGTTTACAAAGACAAAAAAGGCGGGCTTATTGTTGATTACCTCGGAATTGCCTCCGATTTGAAAAAAGCCTTGTCGTTCTATGCCGATGCAGGCGGGAAAGGCGATCCGGCAGTTACCCAGGCGAAAGCGGTTCAGGCGATGCTGGAAAAACTGGAAGTCGTTTCACAAATGTTCCACGGTTTCGCGTATGAGGAATTCTTTGCAGCCGATACCGGCAAAAAACTGGCTCTCATTTTGGCTGCGGAAGAACACATTCTCGGCATTGAAAATGGCCGAAAAAGATATGTGGATGAAGTGACTGCCCTGTCGCAGGTGTTCTCCATTGCGGTTCCGCATGAGCAGGCGATGGATGTCAAAGATGAAGTGTCTTTTTTTCAGGCGGTTAAATCCAGATTGGTCAAATTCGACAGCAGCGGTTCTGGAAAAACGGATGAAGACGTGGAAACTACGATCAGACAGATCATTGATAAAGCGCTCGTCACCGAACAGGTGATTGACGTTTTTGATGCGGCAGGAATCAAGAAGCCGGACATTTCCATTTTGTCCGAGGAGTTCTTGCTTGAAGTCAAAAACATGGAGCATAAGAATATTGCGCTTGAAGTGTTAAAGAAGTTGCTGAATGATGAAATCAAAGCTCGTTTTAAAAAGAACCTGGTCCAAAGCAAGACCTTGATGGAAATGCTGGAAAGCTCAATCAAGCGTTACCACAATAAAATTTTGACTGCCGCTGAATTTATCGAAGAGCTTATCAGCTTAAGCAAAGAAATCAAAAGCATGGATAAAGAGCCGCAGGAAATGGGCTTGTCCGAATATGAATACGCTTTTTATACAGCGATTGCCAACAATGACAGTGCCCGCAAGGTCATGGAAAAAGATAAATTGCGTGAACTGGCTGTTGTATTGTATGAGAAAGTGAAAGAAAATGCTTCGATAGACTGGACGATCAAGGAAAGTGTAAAAGCAAAATTGAAAGTTATCGTAAAGCGCATATTGCGAAAATATGGGTATCCACCGGACATGCAGATGCTGGCGACAGAAACCGTATTGAAACA
>CAZSRN010000274.1:0-3109 GCA_964609115.1 uncultured Veillonellaceae bacterium
TTTCGGGCAGAATGCCACGCAGATGCCGCAGCCTTTACAGTATTTCTTGTTGATTTCCAACGCCAAGGTATCCCCTCCTATTTCTTATGAAAAATTGAATTTCGTTTCTACATATTAATTGTAGAGGACATTCGTTCAACCTCCAAAGATTTTTGAACGAAATGCGAAAAAAAGCACCCGAGATGCAAATATACGCAACGGGTGTCTTTAGTATACAATATGCAAATTTAAAGAGCAACCTCCTGATTTTATATCGGCAAATACCTTTTCAGTTTGGCGGCGTACACGCGTCCGACCGGAATTTCCTCCTGCGAAGGGGTCATAATGAGAAGGTAGCCGCGATTGAACCAGTTGGCCAGCTGTCCGATCTGATTGACATTCACGATATAGTTTCGATGGCAGCGAAAGAACTCATCCGGGTTCAATGATTCCTCCAACTCATTGAGGCGATTGCGGATTTCATAGCGTTTTCCGGCAAGCGTACGAATAAAAATCTGCCGGTTTTCCGCCTGAAAATATTGGATTTGTTTTACATCGATCACTTCCAGCCGGTCGCCGGTTTCCGCCAACACTTTTTTCAGGATGGGCTTCGGTGAATCCGTCGGTTGATGACCCCGGCGCACCCGCAATTTTTTCAATACCCGTTCGATGTCTTTTTCATCAAAGGGCTTCAAAATATAATCAACGGCGTCGACGCCAAAGGCTTCGACGGCAAAGTTGCTGAATGCCGTAATAAATACAATTAGGGGGGGGGGCGGACGGGACGCGATCATCCGGGCCGCTTCCATTCCTCCCATGACCGGCATCTGGATATCGAGAAAAACCACGTCGACATCCAGCCGGTTTACCAAGGCAATCGCCTCTTCGCCGTTGTGTCCGCAAGCGGCCACCTCTACTTCGCCGGAGTTCTCCAACAGACAACTCAACTCATCGCACAGAATCGGTTCATCATCCACAACAATGGCTTGCAAGCGGTTCAATCCATAGTCGCCCCCTTCCGTAAAACCGGCAGCAGCACCTTAACGAGCGTTCCATTTTCTTCTTGGCTCTCAATCTGGAGCCCGTACGGGGAACCAAAGTTCACGCGAATTCGTTTGTGAACATTGTTCAACCCGATCCCGGCGCCCATGACATCACGGGAAAGGTTTCCGTCAAACCGCAGGATCGCCTGCAACCGGTCTTCAGAAATTCCCGCGCCGTCGTCTTCCACTTCCAGATGAAGAACCGCTTCCGCTTCAAAAATCCGCAGGGTCAGCGTTCCTCCGTCCCGTTTGGGCAAAAGTCCGTGCTTAATGGCATTTTCCACAATCGGTTGCAAGGAAAAGACCGGCAAAAGATCTTCCAGCGCCGTGGCTGAAATTTCCTCCCTGACCTTGATTCTGTCCCCAAAACGGCTTTGTTCCAGCTTGACATACGCGCGGACGATTTCCAGTTCTTCGGCTAATCGCGCCAACTCCGTCCCATGTTCCAGCGTCCGGCGAAGAAAATCCGATAAATCCTTGATCCGGGCCCGGGCAATTTCCGGGGATGTGCGCACCAGCGCCCGGATGGTTCCCAGCGTGTTAAACAAAAAATGCGGATTGACCTGCGCTTTCAACATGTTGTATTCCGCCTGCGCCAGCATGATTTTCTGCTCTTCCAGAGTATGCCTGTCGAGCAAAAGGCCGAGAAAATCGGCAATTCCCTGAATAATCTCCGCTTCATATGCCGTGATGACTTCATCATTGGTTTTATACAGTTTTAAAATCCCGCGCGCCTGGCCGTCCACAAGCAGCGGCGCTTCAATCACCGAGGTCAGCGGACACAAGGGATTGGGGCAACCGATTTCCTCACGACTGTTAAAAATCAAAGTGCGCCCGGAATTTACCGCCTGTTGGGTAGCCTTCGTCAGAATCGGTTCATTTGCAGCATGGTGGTCCGCACCAACGCCGACAAAGCTCAGCACTTTTTCATTATCGGTAATCGACACCGCCGCCGCTTTGGTTTCAGCCCGCAGTATGCCGGCAATTTTGAAAGCCGTTTTGGTATTTAATCCTTCCTGCAACAATTCCGTCGTTTTCTGAATCAGCCCGATGGCCTGTTGCGCCGACTGCGCCTGAATTTTCTGCTGCTCCTGAAAAACGTCCCTGACAATATAAAAAAATAAACCCACAGCCAACGAATTGGCGATCATCGTGGGAAAGCCAATAATTCTTTCCAGCTCCCATGCCTTTTCAAAAGGTTTGGAAAGCAACAAAATCAAAATCTTTAAGTTAAGCTCGCAGATCAATGCGGTGAACAAAGCAATTTTCAGATTCAGACGGCCCGGACCGTATTTATTGTAAACGAAGCCGCTGATCAGTCCGGCCATAATATTCGCCAGTACGGACGCCGCAACCGTATAGCCGCCGATCATATACCGGGGAATCGCACCGATAATGCCCGCTCCCACGCCGACCCAGGGTCCGCCGATCAGGCCGCCGGCAATCGGGCCGACAATCCGGGTATTGGCCAGCGCGCCGACCACCGGAATTCCGATATAGTTTCCCATAGCGGAAAAGATGCCGAATACAACCGCCAGAATGATTTTGTCATGCCTGCGGTATTGGGAATAGGTCAGCGCCCGGCGAATCGCCGGCAATCGGGTGCTGACATAAGCGCCGACTCCGATCAGTCCGACATTGCGGGCAATATCCAATATGAGCGCCCATTGCCACTTCATTTGCTTGCTGCCGTTCCCCCTGTGGTTGCGAAAACTCCGGCTCTGCCACGTTCTCTCCGCTGTCTTTGGTTATCGTTATGAATGGCGGACTTGCGCCTCTTTCAATACATGCATGCTGATCATGTCATTAGGTTCCCGTCCGTGTCGATCCAACGCATACGCCAGTTCCAGCCGCAGACGGAATTCCTCCTCTTCCGTCGCCGGACGAAACCATTCGCGCAATGTCGGTTGAGGATCAAAATGGTCCAGAATGTCGGCATGTTCCAGATACTCTTCCACCGAAAGCGGAACCGCCGCAGTATCCGTCTGCTTCACATGGCCGATAAATTTTTCCGGACCCAATACGCCCAGCAAAGGTACGAAGTACCAGTGCCGAAACAAAGCCAGCCGGGAAAATACCCGGGGATC
>CAZSRN010000275.1:0-2289 GCA_964609115.1 uncultured Veillonellaceae bacterium
CCACCATCGGAACCACTGTGGTTCCATCCGTAAAAGCCAATAGAGAAGCTTCTTCCCCAATCAGCAGTTCTTCCAACACCACTTGGTTTCCGGCATCGCCATGCACTTTTTTCAGCATGATTTCATCGATGGCCGCAATGGCCTCGGCGGCTGTAGTTGCAACCACCACCCCTTTGCCTGCAGCCAGACCGTCTGCTTTAACTACAATGCCCACGCCTTTTTTCTCGATATAGTTCTTGGCTTGGGCCGCAGAAGAAAATACAGCAAAGTCAGCTGTTGGTATATGATATTCCTGCATCCGCTCTTTGGCAAAAGTCTTGGAACCTTCCAATTGCGCCGCTTCCTGCGTCGGACCAAAAATTTTCAGTCCCTGCGCCGTGAAGTAATCTACGATACCGTCTGTCAGAGGCTTTTCCGGACCTACAACCGTGAGGTCGACATTATGCTCGCGGGCAAACCCGCACAGCGCTTTAATATTGTCCACAGAAATGTTGACGCATTCGGCGATTTGTCCTATGCCGGGATTGCCGGGTGCGCAATAGATTTTCTCCACTCGGGGACTTTGCGCCAATTTCCATACCAGTGCATGTTCACGGCCCCCGCCGCCAATAACCAGGATTCGCATGTCGTAACCCTCCAGCTATCTCAATGTTTGAAGTGTCGCATTCCAGTGAAAACCATTGCGATCCCGTATTCGTCCGCCGCAATGATCGACTCCTCGTCCCGCACCGATCCGCCGGGCTGAATGATGGCCGTAACACCAGCTTTGGCTGCAGCATCTACCGTATCGCGGAATGGGAAAAACGCATCCGACGATAGGACTGCGCCTTTTGCGGCATCTCCCGCCTGCTTTAGGGCAATGTCAGCCGATCCGACACGGTTCATCTGTCCGGCCCCAACTCCAACCGTTCGTCCATCTTTAACCACAACGATTGCATTGGATTTAACATGTTTCACAACTTTCCACGCCAATTCCAGTTCTTTCAGTTCTGCTGCGGTCGGCGCCCGTTTTGTAACGGTCTTCCACTCGCTGGGCGGAACATCCTGCGCATCGGTAGACTGAATCACAATACCGCCGGATACGGTCTTAATATCATAGCGCTTTTTCGCATCGGCTTGAGGCAATGCAGCCTCCAGCAATCGAACATTTTTCTTTGCGCCGAGAATCTCCAGCGCTGCCGGTTCAAACCCCGGTGCAATCACTGCCTCTAAAAAAATGGTTTTCAGTTGTTCAGCCGTCGCCGCGTCCACCGGACGATTTAATGCAACAATGCCGCCATATGCCGAAAGCGGGTCGGCTTCATAGGCCAACTTATAGGCGGTGGCAATATCATCGGCTGTTGCCGTGCCGCAAGGGTTGGTATGCTTAATGACAGCCGCCGCCGGGCGGTTAAAATCCGCCACAATGGCATACGCCGCTTCCAAATCTACAATATTGTTGAACGAAAGTTCTTTTCCCGCCAGTTGGCGTGCATGGGCAACGCCGCCCTGAGCGTCATTGTCACGGTAAAAGGCTGCCGTCTGATGAGGGTTTTCGCCATATCGCAGATCTTGCAGTTTCTGCCAGGGCAGTATCAACGTCGAAGGAAACTCGCCTTCGCCTGTCTGCAGGGAAAAATACCGGGAAATTGCGGCGTCATATTCCGCAGTATGGGTAAACGCCTCGCGTACCAGCGCCAAGCGTGTTTCTGCCGTCACTTCGCCATATTCGCCCAATTCATTAATCACATCGCCGTACCGATTGGGATTGACGACTACTGTCACATAGCGAAAATTCTTGGCGGCGCTGCGGACCATCGCCGGACCGCCAATATCAATATTTTCCACGGCTTCTTCCTGCGTCACGCCCGGTTTTGCGATTGTCTGCCGAAACGGATACAAATTTACAACCACCAGATCGATCGGACGAATTCCATGTTCAGTCATTGCCGCCGCATGATCCGGATTGTCGCGCACTGCCAATATGCCGCCGTGAATATAAGGATTCAAGGTTTTTACCCTTCCGTCCATCATTTCAGGAAATCCGGTAACATCGCTAATATACACAACTGGAACGCCCGCTTCCTGCAACGCTTTCATTGTGCCGCCGGTCGATATGATTTCGACCCCCATCGTCGCCAGCGCTTTTGCAAAGTCCACTACGCCGGTCTTGTCGGATACGGAGATCAGTGCGTTCATGATGGTCAGGTTGAGCGTGGAGCGTTGAGCGTTGATTATCAAAACGATAGCTGTTCGCGCTTTTCAGCAAACGATTTCAGATACTTTTCTCTTAAAACCCTTGTATATCAA
>CAZSRN010000275.1:2299-3108 GCA_964609115.1 uncultured Veillonellaceae bacterium
GATCAATGCCCGTTTCACTTTCAATGCAGTTCGCCTTCTTCCTTTGGTTTTTCGCGGGGCGGCAATATTTTCACTGCCCTCCCCACCATATGAATCCGGTCCTCGCAATACAGCCGAACAGCTCTGACATACAACCGATGCTCCAAATGCAAAATGCGCTCCGAAAGCGTCGCCACCGTATCCTCGTCTTCGACAGGCACAGCTTCTTGCAAAATGATCGGCCCGGAGTCCATTCCCTCATCCACAAAATGCACCGTAGCACCGGAAACTTTTACTCCGTAGCGGAGGGCCTGCTCCTGCGCATCGAGTCCGGGAAATGCCGGCAACAAGGCCGGATGAATATTCATGATGCGGGTCGGAAACCGATTGATAAATTGCGGAGTCAGTATCCGCATAAATCCTGCCAGCAACACCAACTCAACATGATGTAAATCCAGTTGAGCGATGATTGCCGCCTCAAACTCTTCTTTTGTCGCGTATTTTTTGCGTTCCACCACCGCCATGGGAATATCCAGACCGGCAATTCGACGCAAGGCATTCGCTGCGGGATTGTCCGAGATCACGACACCGATCTTCGCGACTAAACGATCTGAATTGATCGCGTCCACGATCGCCTGCAAATTACTGCCCCGACCGGAAACCAATACTCCCAGCACCTTCTTACGCACCGAATACCCCTCCCTTCAATTCCACAGTATGGTCTCCCTTCACAACCCGCCCGATCCGATAGCAAAGTTCACCTTGATCCGCCAGCCTCCGATAAATCGCCGGCGCTTCCGACTCGGAAACTACAAGAATCATGCCAATTC
>CAZSRN010000276.1:0-3090 GCA_964609115.1 uncultured Veillonellaceae bacterium
TCCGTAATGCCATCGGGGGGGGCGCTGCGCAACAGGCAGCAGATTAATCCGGATTCGCATTATTCGACTCCCCTCAAGGCCAATCCCACGGCTACCGACATTTGCGGCCCGACTCCGCGCAGGTACTGTCGGTTAAATGAACTCGATATCGCCATCTCCGCCAGAGGATCATGCAACATCACCGGCAGCTCCAACATCGCAGACAGTTTTTTCGGCAAATCATCAATTTTGGCTCCGCCTCCGGTAATAAAAACATTGGAAATACTTACATTTCGATTCTGGACCTGATAATACTCCAATGTACGGCGTACTTCACCCGCCAGCTCTCCGACAATCCGGTCCATCTGACTGACCAACACTTCAGGAGCGCTTTCGTCCTTCGATTCGTCGAGAAGCTCTCCGGTACTCTGCTTTATGATTTCCGCTTCCTCCCGTCCAACCTCCAGGCCTTCCATTACCATTTCCGTAAATTGGTTGCCGCCGATCGGAATATTGCGGGTAAACACCGGACTATGCTTCTGAAACAAAGTTACCTGGGATACTGCGGAGCCGCAGTCGATCAACATGCAATCCATCAGCTCCGGCAACGTCCTTTGAATCGCCAACGGTTCAATATCGATTGCAATCAATTTCAATCCAGCCTTGGAAACCACTCGGGAGAGAGAATCCACGACATCTTTCGGCGCCGCCACCAGCAACACGCGAACCTCGACTTCCGTGGCCCCCTGCCCAACGACCCAAAAATCAAAATACAGCTGATCCGGTGAAAAGGGGACATACTTTTCCAAATCCCAACGGATCGCCTGCCGCATTTCTTTTTCCGACATGCGGGGAAAAACAACTTCGCGAATAAACAAAGAACGACCGCCCAGCGCCGCCACCACCTGGTTGCCGGAAAATCCATTTTTTGAAGCCATCCGCTGCAACGTTTCCGCAACCGCGTCCTCGTCGGAAATATCTCCATCTTCAACCGCTCGCTCGGGAACTTCCGCGATCGCCATTCGTTTTAAAAACGGTTTTCCGTCCCGCAACGACACTTCCGCCATTTTTATCGAGCCGCTGCCGATATCGAGGCCCACTGCATCTTCCCGCCGACCGGCAACCTTCTTCAATAGCGTGTGAAGAAACATCAGTCTGCGTTCCCTCCTTTCTCGTGCCGCGGCGTACTGTTCACAATTTTTACGGCATGCGTAATTGCAGTAATAATATCAATCGTAAACTGTTGTTCCAACGCCTTGATCTTGGTATAAATCTGCCCCTTGTCCGTTACCACATAACGGGGCGGAAGAAAATTCATCGCCAATGCGGCAATATCATAACGGCACCGCTCACAATGACAAATTCCGGGATGCGAGTCCAGTACATCATCCAATCTCTGCCACATTAGAATCTCCATGTAATTTTGCAGTTCCATCGCAACAAGCCCCCTTCATTTGTCCCATGAAAGAATCGTCAATTCAGTAAGCGGTTCGTCCGGTGTCGAATGCATAGTCATTGAAATTAATGCCGACGCGCTTCTTTTGGCGTTGCCGACCGTTCCGGCCGAGCGCACCCGAAGATTCGTTCCTTCCCCGCTTGTCACAATCCGGTAGCTCCCTGCAAACGAATCACGAGTTATCGTTTCCATCAATCCATCGGCTGTTCCATTTTTATATAATACCACAAGAGCACGTCTGAGTCCTGCCTCGGCAATACATTGTGCAGCAATTCCATCACGAAAATTTATTGTGGAATCACTTTCAATTTTTCCCAGGCGCGCCAATATTCCGCCCAAACACAGCAATATGGAAAGAGCAAGCAGCGCCGCCATCGCAGCTGATCCCCTGTTTCGTTCACAAATTTTCACCTGCTCTCCTCCATTTTCCGCCCTGACGAAAATCAGTCCGGTATATTCACGCATGTCACGCTGGTCCGGACCGTATCTGAAACCTTTGTTTGCAAATCCGACACGGTCAGCCTGACAGCAATCAAACGCGGCGGCTGAAACTGAAAAGAAAGCTCAGATACCACGTTTTGCGTTAAAGGGACGGGCTCTCCCGATGTATTGATTCGATACAGAGTCTGTTCGTTTCCGCCGGAAGAGGTTCCCCGCTGAAAAATGAGCGTCTGTGTTTTTCCGGCATAATCCGGTCTGGTAAAACGAATCTTCGCTGCCCCTTCTCCCGGCAGCGGCAATACTACCGAAGATGCGAAATGCAATTCCCGCGTCATGGCCTCCAACGCTGTTCGCGCCGTCTGATGAGCAACCATCCGGGAAACGGAAATCCGCCAGGAAGAAAAGGACGTGAGCAGCAGGGGAAATAATGCCTGTAACAAAACCGTTGTCAGCATCAGTCCAATCAAGAGTTCAATGAGTGTAAACCCGCCTTGAAACGTTCTTTTCATCGTAGCCCCTCCAAAGAAGTATCCACAACAAAATACGTCACCAGCACCAGTTTTCGTTCCTGCGTTTTTTCAAGCCAGGTCACGCGAACTTCCGCTTCCAGCAAATTCCCGGCGGAATCCAGATCCAACCGGGGTCGCAACGTCGTTGTCCGTTCAAATCTCACCCCGTCGGCGTCCATTTGTCCCGACTCCGCAGCGTCAGCAAGATTACCCGTCGTCCACTCCTCCGTACCCCAATGCCGTAGACGTTCCATTCCTTCAGCCGCAAAGCAGGCCGCGTGCTCCTGCCTGCTTGCATTCCCCTCTGCCTGACTGACCTGTATAAACAGCCCGACAGCAGCCAACAGCCCCACGCTCAGAATAAAAGCAGCAACGAGGGCATCTGCCAGAATGGCGCCTCTGCGTATTTTTTCCCTCATTCGCCCATCTCCCATGTCCCGGCGTCGCTGATCCGCACCCGTCCCGTTACGGCGGCAACAATGACAAAACGGTTTTTCTTCAGCCGCAGGCTCTTCAAAGCGATCCTCTGCGCATGGGTAGGATTTCCGTTCGCGCTAAAAGACATTTTCAACGGACTGTTGGCCAATTGCACCGAGGTGGGAAACCTGCCCCGTTTCACTACTTTTGCCGCGGCGGTAATCATATATCCTGCGCCGCCGGCCTGCTCGAACGTCAACAAATAAAAAGGCCCGCCGGCAGTGTCCG
>CAZSRN010000277.1:0-3077 GCA_964609115.1 uncultured Veillonellaceae bacterium
CGCAATGAGCTGGAAAATTTCTGGCGCAAATTGCACACAAAATTCGGTTACGAGGAGATCAAGACCCCCATTATTCTAAATGAAGAATTGTGGCACCGTTCGGGTCATTGGGACCATTATAAGGAAAACATGTATTTCACCAAGATCGACGAAGGCGATTATGCAGTCAAACCGATGAATTGCCCCGGCGGAATGCTGGTGTACAAAACCCGTCACCATAGTTATCGCGAATTTCCGATCCGGGCCGCGGAACTGGGACTGGTTCACCGTCACGAACTTTCGGGTGCATTGCACGGGTTGATGCGGGTGCGAAGCTTTACCCAGGATGATGCCCACATCTTCATGCTGCCCTCCCAAATCAAAGAGGAAATCATGGGAGTAATGGACCTGTTCAATGTTGTGTACTCGACGTTCGGCCTGTCTTACCATGCGGAACTTTCCACAAAACCGGAAAACGCCATGGGTTCCGACGAAGTGTGGGAAGTTGCGACAGCCGCACTCAAACAAGCGTTGGATGAACGGAAGATGCCGTATAAAATTAATCCGGGCGACGGCGCATTCTATGGACCCAAGATAGATTTCCATCTGAAAGATTCCATCGGCCGGACTTGGCAATGCGGCACTATCCAGCTGGACATGCAGATGCCGGAACGGTTTGACCTGACGTATATCGGTGAAGATGGTCAACGCCATCGTCCCGTCATGATCCACCGTGTGGCTTTTGGCAGCATGGAACGCTTTATTGGAATTTTGATCGAGCATTATGCAGGAGCTTTCCCCGCATGGATTGCACCTGTGCAGGTCAAACTGCTGCCGCTTACGGATCGAAATATCGGTTATGCCAAGAAATTGGCGGACAGCTTGAAAGATCTTGATGTGCGGGTTGAAGTCGACGAACGGAGTGAAAAAATCGGCTATAAGATCCGCGAGGCGCAAATGGAAAAAGTGCCGTATATGCTGGTGTTGGGCGACAAGGAAGAAGAAAATGGCGTCGTGGCTGTTCGGGTTCGGGGCAAGGGCGATGTCGGCGCAATGACTTTCGAGGCGTTCCGGGATATGGTGCTTGAGGCTATCCGTACGAAAGCGCAATAGGCAACACAACATTACAATATTTCGTTTCCAGTGTTGACTTGACGTACGAGGCATGATATTATCAATAGCGCAAGTAGAAGCCATCCGCTTCTCACCTTACAACGCGAAAGCTGTTGGTAAGGTCGCCGAACTTAAACATCAATGGTTGAGATGTTTTGTTTTCAGCAGCGGGTGGAGTAATCCATCCGCTTTTGTTTTGCAAATAAAATAAGTAGGAAGAGGTGAGAGACGATTAGTAAAGAAACACTGAGGATTAATGAGGAAATCAGGGCAAGGGAAGTGCGCGTAGTAAGCGCAAACAATGAACAACTGGGAATTATGACTTTGCAAGCTGCTCTCCAGCTGGCAGCCGAACAGCAGCTGGATTTGGTTGAAGTCGCCGCTGCTGCAAAACCACCGGCCTGTCGAATCATGGATTTCGGCAAGTTCAGGTTTGAACAGCAAAAACGCGACAAAGAAGCAAAGAAAAAGCAAAAAGTCATTACTCTGAAAGAAGTTAAACTTCGTCCCAATATTGAGGATCATGATTATGAAGTGAAGAAGAAAAATGCCCAACGTTTTATCGCAGACGGGGACAAGGTAAAAGTAACCATTATGTTCCGCGGTCGCGAACTCGCTCATCCCGAACTGGGACGCCAGATTCTGATTCGTATGGCCAATGAGATGAAAGAACCGGCCATTGTTGAGCGCGAGCCTAAAATTGAGGGTCGAAATATGTTTATGATTTTGACGCCCCGCCCTGCCAAGGTAGCGCAAGCTCCTGCGAAGGCCGGTGCTCATGGCCAAAACAACGTCGCGGCTCATTCTACAGCTGCGCCAGAAAAGAAGGAGGAATAAGCATGCCGAAAATGAAAACCCGTCGAAGCGCCGCAAAACGGTTTCGTATAACCGGTTCCGGAGAATTCAAGCGCTCAAAGTCTTTCCACAGTCACATTCTTGAATCAAAATCGCCCAAGCGCAAGCGCAATCTTCGCAAAGCCGGATTGGTCAGCAAGTCGGATCATGAACGCGTCAGCAAGATGCTTCCCTACGCATAATTAAACCAGTGTTGAAAGGAGGATTTTCCAATGCCAAGAGTTAAGAAAGGCGTGACAGCTCATGCACGCCATAAAAAGATATTGAAAATGGCTTCCGGTTACCGTGGAGCTCGTCGTCGGCAGTATCGCAAAGCGAATGAAACTGTAATGAAGGCCCTTTGGTATGCTCGCAATGATCGTCGGGATAAAAAAGGAAATTTCCGTCGTCTCTGGATTGCCCGGATTAATGCAGCTGCCCGCATGAATGGCATTTCCTACAGCCAACTCATGTATGGATTACATCAGGCAGGTATCGCAGTAAATCGTAAAATTCTCGCCGATTTGGCGGTTAGCGATATGGCGGCTTTTACCAAGTTGGTTGATGCGGCGAAGGCCAAAATTTCCTAAACGATTGTTTTTGAGCCCATCAGTTTAGATGTAAACTCCCACCAAATATTTTGGTGGGAGTTTTTTTGATTTTCTAGAAAATTACAGAGGGATTTTGTCAGAACAATCGAATATTAATAGTAACGTAAAATTAACATAAGGGGGAGTTTCCATTGGCTTTGGTTACCTTGCGACAAGTTCTGCAGGATGCCCGCAAACGGAAATACGCTGTCGGCGGCTTCAACGTGTTTAATTTTGAAACGCTCGGCGCGGTGGTGGAGGTGGCGGAGGAGTTAAAAGCCCCTCTGGTTCTGGGAATAGCTGAAAGGTTGTTCAAATTTGTGGATGTGGATACCTTGGCGGCTGCAATGTCCCGGGCTGCACAAAGGACCTCTGTTCCAGTAGCCTTGCACCTCGATCACGGGCATACTTATGAAGGGGTGATGAGGGCAGTTCGTTGGGGATTTACGTCTGTTATGTTCGATGGATCTGCGCTGTCAGTGACGGAAAATCTGAAAAAAACTAAAGAAATTACCCGTATAGCCCATTCCCTCGGCATTTCCGTCGAAGGCGAATTGGGCT
>CAZSRN010000278.1:0-3062 GCA_964609115.1 uncultured Veillonellaceae bacterium
ATCCACCGCCAGGAACCGGGTCATTTGCTCCGCAGGCATCGGATGAGAGAAATAATAGCCCTGGCCTTCATCACAGCCGGCCTCTTTCAAACACTCATACTGCGACGCAGTTTCCACGCCTTCGGCCACAATCGCTACGTTCATGCTGTGCCCGATATTCATAATGGCCTGTATCAGATCTTTATCCATGGAGCCGTTAATCATTTGCCGCAAAAATTTCCCGTCAATCCGCAATTTATCCACAGGCAGGTGCTTAAGCAGGCTAAGGCTCGAATATCCCGTGCCGAAATCATCTATCGACAACCGTACCCCCATCGCTTTCATTTTCGCCAGATTGGCGCAGGCTTTTGGGGGGTCCTGCATAATGGCGTTTTCGGTAAGTTGAAGCTCCAGACTGGCTGGCGAAACCTGGGTCTGTTTCAGCAATTCCTGAATGTTATCGGCAAATCCATGGATTTTGAAGCAAGTATCAAACAAACTGATCGCAACGAAAAACTCTTTATTTTGAGGTTGCCAGGCCCGAATCTGACGGCAGGCATTGAGAATCACCCATTCGCTGATTCGTACGATCAAGCCGCTTTCTTCCGCGACAGGAATAAACTCAGAGGGCAGAATCGTGCCTTTCTCCGGATGAATCCAACGGATCAGAGCTTTGACTCCGCTTATTTTACCGGTCTGAATATTAACAGTCGGTTGATAATACAGTTCAAATTCATCCTGTTCCAAGGCCCGCTGCATTTCCGTTCCCAGCAAAACCCGCTCCCGCACCCGGCGGTTCATTTCCGCCGTATAAAAATGATAACTGCCGCGATCGCTCTTTTTCGCATGATACATGGCAATATCCGCATTTTTAATCAAGGACTGCCTGTCTTCCCCATCCTCCGGAAAAACACTGATTCCAATGCTGCTGCTGACCGCAATGTCGGTTCCGTCGACCGAAACTCGCGAAGAAACCAATTTCTTGGCAACTACCGCAGCATTTTCAGCCCCGCAGTCCCACAGTACGATGACAAATTCATCGCCCCCGATACGGGCTACCGTATCGCCGCCGCGGAGACAATCGTTCATCTTTTTGCTGATGCCGATCAACAGCTTGTCCCCAATGTCATGTCCCAAAGAGTCATTGATGAACTTAAAATTATCCAGATCCATAAACAACAGCGCCAATTGTTTTTTCTCGCGCCGGGCTACGGCAACGGCCTTGTCCAGACGGTTATTCAGCATGTTGCGGTTGGGCAGCTTGGTAAGAGGGTCGTAGTGGGTAAGAAAGGCGTTTTTTTCCTCTGTCATCTTCAGCTCGGTAGTATCCAGCATCGATCCCTCCAGACGGGACACGCCGCCTTTTTTATCCCGCCGGGCCACGCAATAATTCAGCACCCAATGCTCCGTCCCGTCTTTATGGATAATCCGGTGTTCGATCGGCATTCTTTTTTGGTCGCTCCAGATATCCCGCAAAAACTCAATGATCATGGCGCGGTCATCTTTATGAATCATGCTCAGCCACAGCTTATCATCCCGGTAATATTCGACCGGACTGTAACCGGTAATGGCTTGGCACTGGGGACTGTGATAAATCGAACGGATCAGTCCCATATAATATTCTACGCTGTAAATGTACTCATTGATATGATCCAGGATTGCCTGACAATGCTCCTGGCTTTCCTGCGCACTCGGCATTTTCTTGCTTTGCAGGCAATTGCTCCGCCGCCGCCTTTCCATCATATCAGCAGTCACAATTATCACACTTGCCGGATCCGTTCGTGATGCATTGGTTGTGTTGTAAAATCACGGGTACGCAACGCGAAAATTCCCTGTATTTTATCGTGTACGAGTGCTCGACCTGTTCCAAAAAAGATTGCACTTGCGACCCCTGTCCGTCCGGAAACGCAATCGCATCCTTCAAATGAGCGGCCAGATGTCCGATGACCAGAACTTCCCTCACATCCCGCCGCATTGCATCCTCCAACTCTCTAAAACTCTGAACCACACACATCAGCTCTCCTGCCTCCTCTTTCCAAAATGACGGGTCTCCATCCCTCGCTTACTATTTTCGCATATTCAAAAATTCTTTCCATCGACAGTTCGGATAACTTTTGCCGAAAAAACAGAGACGGTTTTATCGTATTTCGATAAAACCGTCTCTGTTTATCCCTTACACCACCAAATCAATCAGGTTTGCATTTTTCCCCATAAAGGACAACAACCGCGTTGCTATCGTCAGTACCAATCGAGTATCCATCAAATCCAGGTCAACGCCCAGCATCTTTTCAATCTTTTTCTTGCGGAATGCAACCGTCTGCGGATGAACATGAAGATTTTGAGCAATGGTTTGCGCCGACCCGCCGGCCAACAGCTCCATCAGCGTCATCAGCAGTTCCTGCTGATCGTCGGCCGCCAGCAAGGGCCCCAGGTGGTCCCTGACAAACTGCGTCGTCTGATTCGACCCCAAATCGCTCAGCACAAACTGATAGCATCCCAAGTCATGCCACGCATGAATGGCGCGCTCCGGATGAAGAATCGGCCCGTAGGTAATCGCCGAGTGCGCCTGCGCATACATTTCGCCGAAATCCTGCGCCTGGCTGGAAGTCCGGGAAATTCCCAACCGGATATTCATCCCGTTCCAATACCGCGATACAATTTTCATGATGTCTTCGGCAATCGTCCGGGCCTGTTCCGTCGAGCTCAATCCCTTTTTCCCCGGAACGGACCGCAGTACGGCAATCCCGTCAGGCGCCAGCCAGGTCAAACCGACGCCGACATATTGAAGCGTCTCGATCAACGTATCAATGGCGCATTGCCGCTGCATCTGATCCTGTTCCACCGTTCCGGACGTCAGGTAATCCGAAGGAATTTCAAGTAAAGACAACACAAACGGCGACTGAATCTCGATTCCCATCAGTTGGGCGGAAGACAGCCATTCAGAAATTCCCAGGCGTTTTTGAATCGCATCGTTCAGAAACTCTTTCTGCCTTTGTTGCCGGTGTTTTCGCAGCAGTTCCTGTTCCGCCCGTTTTTTCTCCGTCACATCCACTCCAACGCAGATAACAATCTGTTCGCCGGTT
>CAZSRN010000279.1:0-3056 GCA_964609115.1 uncultured Veillonellaceae bacterium
ATTGTTGTAGCTGAAGGCGCAATGCCGCTTGGCGGAGAAATGACGGTCAAGCGCACGGTGGAAGATAGTCCGGAAAAAATCCGTTTGGGCGGCATCGGTGAGAAACTGGCCACGGAGATTGAGCTGAGAACTGAGATTGAGTCCAGATGCACGGTGTTGGGTCATTTGCAGAGGGGAGGTACGCCGACTGCATATGATCGGGTTTTGGCGACTCGGTATGGAGTGGCGGCTGTGGAATGTATTTGCAGAGGCGAATTCGGACGCATGGTTGCTTTGCAAAAAAATGAAATTACTTCTGTTCCTATTGCTGACGTGGTTGGAAAACCTCACAATGTTCCGCCGGATGATCAATTGGTATTGGCGGGTCGTGCTATGGGAATCAGTTTTGGCGATGAGTAAACTGAGAGAGAAATATATAAGTAACAAGTTACAGAGGGAAACTTGTTACGAATGTTGTTGACTCTAAGGTTTCAGAAGTTTTCAGGAAAACTGCCGAGATGAATGCACTCGAGAGATAGACGCCAAAGAAGGTAAAACGCCGCACTTGGTTTCATTTACCCGGGCTGTTTGGGTGGGCTGTTACTCACGGATATGGGTGGCAGCCGATTATTTTGCCAGTAGTATAATCAAACGGGTTAACATATTTAGGAGGTGCTTTATGTTTCAATCGTTTGCAGAGATTATTGCAGAGGCGAAGCGTCAAGATAGGGTCAAAATTGCAGTGGCTGCAGCTGCGGATTCTGACGTACTCACAGCAGTGCGGGACGCCAAAAAGGCAGGAATTGCGGATGCCGTTCTGGTTGGGGATACGCTTGCCATAAAAAGAATTTGCCAAGAAAATGAAATCGATTGCGGATTATTTGAGTTGGAACATGTACCGGATGTGCGTTTCGCTGCTCGTCGGGCTGCAGAATTAGTTCGGCAGGGATCAGCTCAAGTAATGATGAAGGGTTTGGTGGGGACCGCCGATTTTATGAAAGCCGTACTTAACAAAACAGAAGGATTGGGTACGGGTGGGTTGCTTTCGCATGTTGTTGTTTTTGAACCTGTGGGATATGATCGTTTGATGGTTCTGACCGACCCCGCAATTAATATTGCGCCGGATTTGCCGCAGAAAATTCAAATTATCCAAAACGCGTTGCAAGTAACGACTGCACTGGGAAATAAAGAGCCGAGGGTGGCAATGCTGGCCGCGGTGGAAACGGTAACATCATCAATGAAAGCAACCGAGGATGCAGCACTGATTGCAAAGATGGCGGAACGTGGGCAAATCAAAGGGTGCCGAATTGACGGGCCATTGGCATTGGATAATGCAGTTTCGGCAAGTGCGGCAAAACACAAAGGAATAGGCGGAGATGTTGCAGGGAAAGCAGATGTGTTGGTAATGCCGCTTATTGAAGCAGGAAATGTATTTTATAAAGCATTGGTATATTTTGCACATACGCCATTAGCCGGAATTGTAATTGGAGCAGCCGCGCCGGTAGTTCTCACTTCGCGCGCCGACAGCCCGCAGACGAAATTAAACTCAATCGCACTGGCGGTTGTGGTGTCAAGAACCCCAAAATGAAGGAAAAAGTCCGGCGGTTTTCATTTTGCCCCAAGTGTGGCGGCGCGTTGTCCTCCCAAAAAAAAGGGGATCGAGATCGTCTTGTTTGTCAGCAATGTCAATATGTTATGTATGAAAATCCGATTGTCGGGGTGGCAGTCATTCTTCAGACAACGGATGAGCGAATCCTACTGGGAAGACGAGCTAAGGAAGCTACCTATCCCGGGTTGTGGTGCATACCCTGCGGCTATGTCGAATATGATGAAGAAGTAAGGGATGCGGCCCGCCGCGAGATTCAAGAGGAAACAGGGCTTGAAGTTGAGGTGGGACACGTTTTCACTGTGTTGTCGAATTTCCATAACCCGGAAACTCATACGGTAGGAATTTGGTTTCGGGCAGAAATTGTAGGTGGCTTTCTGCAGGCAGGGGATGATATCGATGAAGTAGGATGGTATTCGATTGAAGATCCTCCTCCGATGGCATTCCCGTCCGATTGTACAGTTTTGGCTATGCTTAAAAAGTCTTGATGTTGAGCAATACAGGGTGTATAATTGCGACTGTTGCTGAACAAGCAACAGAAGGAGTCGAAGAAGCTTGAATGATATCATTATTGCCATAATTGTCGGGATTGTGGAAGGTCTGACAGAATTTTTGCCTGTATCTTCTACCGGACATATGATTTTGACGGAGGACTTATTAGGATTTCATGGGGAAGCGGCTTCTGTATTTGCAGTATTCATCCAATTGGGGGCCATCCTTTCGGTCGTATTTCTGTACCGGGAAAAATATTTGCGGTTGATGAACCCGACAACTTGGTTCCGCAAGGCGGAAGGGCTGACCGTCTGGCATATTGCAGCAGGAATCGTCCCTGTCGGATTGGTTGGATTCATGGCCCATGGGTTGATTAAAAAGCATTTGTTTTCAACTTTCACCGTCATTATCGGCCTTGTCCTGGGAGCGCTGCTGATGTTGGCGGCAGAAAAGTCAAGCCGCCAGCCTGAAATAACGGATGTGGAAAAAATGACACTAAAACAGGCATTTTTTGTCGGACTGTTTCAAATTCTATCGCTATGGCCGGGATTCTCGCGGTCAGGTTCGACAATTTCCGGCGGGATCTTTTTTGGGTTGGATCGCAAAACAGCAGCGGATTTTTCGTTTATTATTGCATTACCGTTGATGACGATGGCTTGCTTTTATGATTTGGCTAAAAGTTGGACTCGTTTGTCTGTGGCTGATTTTCAGATGATTTCGGTCGGATTTGTTGTTTCGTTCATCGTAGCTTATTTTTCCGTTATCTGGTTTTTGCGCTTCCTAAATAAATCGACATTGGCGTCTTTTGCATATTATCGATTTGTCTTGGCGGGATTTTCCTATTACTATTTTTTCGGGCATTGAAGGCATTGACATAACAAAAAGCCTGCTGTATAATTCTTTTTGTCACTAAAACAGTATTCAGTGTTTGCTGGCGTAGCTCAACGGCAGAGCAGCGGTTTTGTAAACCGCAGGTTGC
>CAZSRN010000280.1:0-3049 GCA_964609115.1 uncultured Veillonellaceae bacterium
AGCGGGTCGTGATCTGGTAGGCCGTCGTCGATGCGGAATTGGATTTCAACGTCACCTGCATCGGCGTGGAAACCTCCACAAAAACACTGGCGGTAATATAGTTGTCGGCATTGATGCGCGGCACATACGACAAGGAAATTCCGGCGTTTTTGTACTCTGTGGTATTGGTTGTAGTACCGCTGTTCGTACTGCGTGTCAAAATCGGCAGCTGATCGCCGACAAAAATGCTGGCCTTATTGCCGTTAAACGTCATGACATTGGGTCGGGCCAAAACCTGACCGTCCCCTTTGGTGATCAGTGCATTCACTGTGGCGTTCACTCCGACAGTATACTGTTTGCTGTCGCCGCCGGTAATGATTCCCACCGGAAAATAATTGGTAGTTGTCGTCGAATCCGACGAGGACGTCGCCGGTGGAAATTGCGACCAACTCCAGTCGATGCCCAGATTTTTGATCGCCTGCTTGGAAAGGGACACGACCTGCGCTTCAAGCAATATCTGTTGATAGGGAACATCCAGTTCTTTCAGCAGCAGGCTGACCTTATCGATTTGATCCGGCGCACCAAACACAATGAGTGAATTGGTGGAAGCATCAGTGTTGATGACAATTCCTTCGATTCCTTCTTTATTTGAACTGGAAGCCGTTGCGCCACCTGCCGTGGTTTTTAACGAACCTGCAGAACCGGAAGATCCCGAGGCTCCCGAAGAACCTGACGAAGCCGACGAAGCCGGACTTTCCACCGCAAATTCACTGTCGCTTTTGCCGCCGCCGACAATCACGTTTTTCACATGATCAGCCCGGGCATACTGGAGGGGAAATACCTTGACCTGGCCAAAACCCTTCTTCATCTTTTCCTGACTGGAAAATACGATGATGTTGCCGGTCCTGTGCATGCTCAGTCCTTTAGACTTCGTAATGATCTCAAGCGCCGTTTCAAAGGGAATATTTTTGAAATTCACGCTGATGCGGCCTGTCACGGCATCATCAATGACCACATTGACCCGGCCGATAGTAGACAATCCCGTAAGCACATCACGGACATCCGCATCCACGACCGACATGGTAACCATGGAATCCGCCGCATATACCGGCGCACCGGTCAAAAACAGCCCCACGAAGCATACCAGGCAAAGAAAAGATTTCCATTTATTGCAACATTCATTCATATCTTCACTGTCCCATCGTTAATACTACGATACCGCCAGGGCCTTCCAACGTCACGGAACGGGCGCTGATCGAAGCGATCCGGTAGGCTCCGGCCGACTCCCCTGCCCGATAGGAACGGCTAATATTTCCCTGGCGCAAAATTGCGACCCGCGTGCCTTCTCCGGCAATCACTCCGGTCAGCACCGGCGCTGATCCGGCTGCAATTTTTCGCCCGCTGCCTCCACTGGCTTCACCATTTCGTGCAATCGGCGCCATCGCAGCATACTCAGCCGGCGATGAGAAAATGTCACGTGTCGTTTTTCCGACATTCGCAGCCCCATTGGGAAGTACAGGTTTCGTCGAAATGGGTTGATTCGATGCGGATGATACAGTTATTGGAGAAGGAGCTCCAGTCGGTTCCGGTGGAACCGTAAGCGGTTTGGAAGTCTTGGGATCCAGCAACAGCAAGGTAGCGGCAATCGCCGCCACGCCAAACAAAGCAATCGTAAGCAACTTTTTTTTTCTTTCGTCCATTCCTGTTGTTTAACCCCTTCACGGATCTATCCTGATTATTATTTAATTCAACAACGTAAGAAAAAATCCTGCTACTTCAGCTTGGCGATCTTCGGGCCCATGATTTTTTTGTACGCTTCTACTCCGGGTTGATCAAACGCGTCGACATCCGCCAGTTCTCCTTCATAAGCGATGGACAACGCCAGCAGATACAGCAATTCACCCAAATGAAACGCCGACAATTTGGGCAGAATGAACGCCGCATTAAAGCGACCGTCGGCAGCCAGGGCTTCTGAATTGGATTCCTGAGCCGCTTCCATTCCAGCAGCCAGAGATATCCCTGCAAATTTAGCTGCAGCAGTTTCCTGCGGGAAAACATCCGGCACAGTGATTTCACGGTCCCACTGCTGAATACGAAGAAACTGTACGACCTTGTCCTTCGCGCCATCTTGATGCTGCTGCGTCTGCGCATGCATATCCGTCGTTCCAACGGCCACAATCGGAGTTCGTCCATAATATATGGCTTTGCCTTCTCGATTGGTCCGCTTGCCGAGAGACTCGGCCAACAACTGGACATACCACTCGGACACCGATTTCAGATAGTCGGCATACGGCATGAAAACTTCGATATGCCGTCCGTGCTTTTCCGATGCAAGATACTTCAGCGCCGCGTTTAGCAGGGCTGGATTTTGGTAAACATCAGGAGTCCGGCAGACCTCATCCATAGCTCGGGCTCCGGCCAAAAAGGCATCGATGTCAAACCCAATGCAGGCGGCAGTCACCAAGCCTACTTCGGAAAAAATGCTAAACCGACCGCCGATCCCATCCGGCACGGAGAATGTCTGCCAACCATGGGTTCGGGCCAATCGATGCAACACGGTCTCCCGAGGTCCCTCTGCCGGATCGGTCACTGCAACGACCTGCACTTCCACCGGGGGCGTCAGTCGACGCAAAGCGCCATAAAGCGCCATAAAGGTCGCAGTCGTTTCAATCGTCGAACCGGATTTTGAAATCACAACCAAACAAATCCGGTAGAGTTGGCTTGGGTGGTGCTGCGCCTTCAAACGAGCTTCCCGCTCCAACTGGTCCAGTAATTCACCGGTACGCCGGGGGTCCAGATTGTTGCCGGAAAAATAGATACGGGGCCACCCTCTGCGTTCCGCCTGCGACTGTAGATTCCAGAACTCACCGCACTGAACGTCGAACAATACTTTATTGCCGAGATAAGAACCGCCAATCCCAAAAGACACCACCGCATCGATCCGATTACGCAGCGAGTCGCCGAAGGCTTTGAGTCGGGCAATAGATTCAGGCGAATTGAGATGACCCGGCTCTACATAAGGCAACTGTGTGAACAGAACCTCCTCCGGCGTTCCGTCTTTCGACAGGTG
>CAZSRN010000281.1:0-3043 GCA_964609115.1 uncultured Veillonellaceae bacterium
GATATTGAAATGTGGCATCATCAGGTTACCTTTCCCGTAAATGTACCTGTTATTCTGGGACATGAATTTTGCGGCGTCGTTCATGAGGTTGGAGCCAATGTAAAGGATTTCAAGGTCGGCGAACGGGTGGTGAGTGAAACGGCTGCCGTTATTTGCGGCAAATGTCATCACTGCCGTTCCGGCGAATATAATCTGTGCCCGTCGCGTAAGGGATACGGGTCAGGTGTCAGCGGCGCATTTACCCGTTATGTTTCGGTTCCGCAGCGTATTCTGCATCGGATTCCCGAGGGTGTATCCTTTGATTTTGCCTCATTGACCGAACCGGCTTGCGTTGCCTATAATGCGATCTTTGTCAAAAGCCGGTTGCACGCGGGGGAGCCGGTAGTCATCATCGGTCCCGGACCCATCGGCTTGTTTGCGGTTCAGATGGCCCGGATCGGCGGCGCTTATCCGATCATTCTGATCGGCACGGATGTAGATGAGACGCGCCTGAAAACAGGGCTGACGCTTGGCGCCCATATTGCCGTCAATGTATCCAAAGAAAATGCCGCAGAGAGAATTGCACAATTAACGGGAGGCATCGGCGTACCCCTGGTGATTGATGCGGCGGGAAATAATCCGGCTTTTAAAATGGCGATGGAACTGGTTCGCCGAAATGGTCAGATTACGAAAATCGGCTGGGGGCCCAAACCGTTGGACATGTCGCTTGATCCCATCATTGCCAAGGCTGCAACGTTGCAAGGTTCATTCAGCCATACCTGGGCGACGTGGGAAGCGGTTCTTCAGTTGATTGAAAGCGGCGATATCCGAATGGAGCCGATGATCACCCATCGATTTCCGTTGTCACAATGGGAGGAAGCGTTCCGGTTGGTGGATTCCAAAACGGCTGTAAAAGTGGTGATCCATCCGGAAAAATAAAGGAAAAGTGTAATAAATAACGAATTGCATTAATGTTGAGACAAATCAAACTCAGTATCATGAGGGAGGGGAAAACATGAAAAAAATATGGGTGTTTCTGGCAATGTCTTGTGTGCTGGCGATGATTGTCGCAGGCTGCGGCGGTGGAGCTCCCGCCAAACCGGCCGCTGATCCCGCCAAACCATTTGCAGGGAAAACGATTCGCTTCGTGGCTTCCAACCATAACTGGACTGATGTGGTCAAACCCATGATTCCGGAGTTTGAAAAGCAAACCGGTATCAAGGTCAACATGGAGAGCTACGAAGAACAGCAATTGACGCCGAAATTGACTACCGAGTTTACTTCCAACGCTTCCACCATTGACGTTTTCATGACCCGCCCGTTGCAGGAAGGCCGGTTGTTCAGCAAAAACAAATGGTATGAAATAATGAGCCCCTATCTGGCGGATACCAAGAAAACTCCCGCCGACTGGGACTGGAAAGATTTCAAAAAATCTTCTGTTGATGCAGTGACATTGAACGGCTCTGTTTACGCCATTCCGATTGTAACGGAAGGCGAAATCCTCTACTATCGAAAAGATTTGCTCGAAAAGGCCGGCGTGAAAGTGCCGACCACACTCGACGAACTGGAAGCTGCCGCGAAAAAGCTCAATGATCCGGCCAATGGAATTTTCGGTATCGTGGTTCGCGGTCAGCGCAATCCTTCCGTAACCCAGTTTTCCGGATTTTTGTTCAGCTTTGGCGCCGATTTTATCAAGGATGGCAAGTGCGTGCTCGATACGCCTGAAGCATTGAAAGCGTTCCAATATTATGGTCGGATTCTCAAAAATTATGGACCTCCCGGCGTGACCAACATGAGCTGGCCTCAGGCGCAGGCTCTGTTCCAAAGCGGCAAGGTAGCCATGTGGGCTGATGCCAGTACCTTGGGCGGCCCGTTGGTGGATAAAGCCAAATCCGCAGTGTATGACAAGGTTGGCTATGCTACGTTCCCGGCCGGTCCTGCCGGCGCAAAACCGTATGATGTTGTGCCATGGGCGCTGGCGATCTCCGCCCAGTCGAAAAACAAGGATGCCGCCTGGGAATTCGCAAAATGGCTGACCTCCAAAGAGATCATGAAAAAGGCCATTGCAAAGCAACAGACTGTTGCGCGCAACTCGGCCTGGGCCGACAAAGAGGCCACGAAAAACTGGCCTGCCGGTTTTGCTGAAGTTTCGTCCAAAACCGGACAAATTGCACTGCCGTATGATCGTCCGTTGATGACGGCGGTCGTAGAAGCCAGAGATGCGATCGGCGATGTAATCGTGAAGTCGATCGAAACCGGCGGTACGGCTGACTTGGCTCCCATGCTCAAGAATGTGGTAGCCAAGGTCAATGAACTGTTGGCGAAAAACAACGAAGGCGGAAAATAACGGAACATTTTCATAACGAAACGAATGGCTGAAGCGTCGGGGCGCTTCCCGAAAGGCGGCGCCCTGACTCTTATTCTATACGACGGGGAGGTTCGGGATTGAACCGTTTTGTTGAACGAAATATTGCCTGGATTTTTCCGCTGCCGGCCGCTGTCTTTATTCTAATTATGATGGCTTTTCCTATTTTATATACTTTTTGGGTCAGCTTTACCGACTGGTCCGTTTCCAGTGGCGGCGCAGTCAGTTTCATTGGTTTGAAAAATTACGTGGATTTATTTAAAGATCCGCGTTTTTATAATGCCGTAAAATTGACATTTTATTTCACATTGCTTGCCGTAGGCGTTGAAACCGTTTTGGGCGTTGCGATCGCACTGATTTTGAACCGGGAGTTCCGGGGAAAGGGACTGGCCAAAACCATTTTGCTGCTGCCGATGGTAGCGACTCCGGTCGCCATCGGTCTGGCTTGGACCTTGTTTTATGAGCCGACTATCGGTTTGGCGAATTATACGCTGAAAGGGCTGGGATTTGCCGGCAGTAATTGGCTGGCATCCAAAGACATGGTGATTCCTTCACTGGTGATCGTCGATATCTGGGAATGGACGCCGATGATTGCGCTCATTGTTTTGGCCGGACTGGCTTCCTTACCGACCGAGCCGTTTGAGGCCGCCAAAGTGGATGGAGCTACCACGGTTCAGACCTTTCGCTATATTACGCTTC
>CAZSRN010000282.1:0-1728 GCA_964609115.1 uncultured Veillonellaceae bacterium
TTGTCATGTTGGGCATTATGTTACTGCCCGCCCAAGCCGGTCTGCCGGTGGCCGGACAAAGAATGCTCGCGATTCTGGTCTTTTCGGTTATTGTCTGGATGACCGACACGATTTCCTACCCTGTCAGCGCCGCAGTCATTCTGGCGCTGATGGCCTTCTCACTGGGTATCTCGCCTGACCCCGCCAATCCGGCAAAATTGATTGGAACCAGTCGGGGTCTGACCATGGCGCTGGGCGGATTCAGCAACACGGCCCTGGCTTTGGTCGGCGGTGCTTTGTTCATTGCCGCCGCCATGATGAAAACCGGTCTGGACAAACGTATCGCCTTGGTAGTCTTGTCCAAAATCGGCGCCAAAACGAATCGGGTGCTGGCGGGCGTCATTTTCGTCGGCTTCCTGCTCAGTTTCTTCGTTCCCAGCACAACCGCCCGAGTTTCTTGTCTTGTACCAATTGTTATGGGCATTATTATGGCTTTCGGCGTTGAGCGAAAAAGTAAATTTGCCGCCGTCATGATGATTGCCACGGCCCAAGCGGACAGTATCTGGAACGTCGGCATCAAAACAGCCGCAGCCCAGAATATGATCGCCGTCGGCTTCATTGAAAAGCAGCTCGGCGTCAACATCACCTGGATGAACTGGTTCATCGCCGCCCTGCCTTTCGCCATTCTCATGTCCATCGCTTTGTACTATGTGCTGATGAAAATCATGCCGCCGGAAATGGATGAAATTCCCGGTGGAGATGCCGTAGTCGCCAAAGCCTTGGCCGATCTGGGTCCCATGAAAACGGATGAAAAAAAGATGCTTTTCATTTCTTTTGTATTGCTTTTCTTATGGTCAACGGAAAAAGTTCTGCATCCGTTTGACACTTCTTCCACAACGATTGCGGCCATTGCCGTCATGCTGCTTCCCGGCATCGGCGTCATGTCTTGGAAGGAAGCCCAACCGAACATTCCCTGGGGCACGGTGATCCTGTTCGGCGTCGGCATCAGCCTCGGCTCGGCGATACTATCTACCAAGGCCGCCGCCTGGATTGCCAAAATTATCGTCGCGACCTTTGGTCTGCAGACAATGCCCGCCCTGGTGATTCTGGCTATCCTGATGGCGTTCCTCATCGTCATCCATCTGGGATTTGCCAGCGCCACAGCTTTGGCCTCGGCCATGATTCCCATCATCATCTCCGTGCTGCAAAGCGTCACGACTCCCGGCATCAACGTGGTGGGCATGACTATGATTTTGCAGTATGTAGTCAGCTTCGGCTTCATCTTGCCGGTCAATGCGCCGCAGAACATGGTAGCCTACGGAACGGATACCTTTGAAGTCCGGGACTTCATCAAAACAGGGATTCCGCTGACCATCATCGCTTATGCGCTCATTATGCTGATGGGCGCCACATACTGGAAATGGCTGGGTCTGGTGTAATCCTGTCCCACCCCATATTTTTCCCTATTCACAACAAGGGCTGTGGAAGAATCCTTCCACAGCCCTTGTTTCATTTATTCACTTCAGTCCCAGGATCTCTTTGATCATTCGAATCTTGTTGCGGCTGACAGGCACCTGCTGTGATTTGCAATCATCCACTTTCAAGTAGTAGGTGCCATGAAACCAAGGAATGATCTCCAGCACTTTATCGACGTTTACGATGAACTGACGGTGAACCTGGACAAACTTCCCTTTGGCGGAGGAACGTTCAATCAAGATTGCAGAAATATCCTGAAAACTGAAAGCCGTT
>CAZSRN010000282.1:1738-3042 GCA_964609115.1 uncultured Veillonellaceae bacterium
GTTGAGTATTCAGCTGTCCGGGTCCGGATGAAAACATCCTTGTCTTTGACCCCCACCAATACAATTTCCTCCAGCGACAGCGGCAGGATTTTACCGGCGGATTGCACGCAAATTTTATTAACATCAACTTTCGGAGCAGGCGGGGCATTTTGCAGCAACCCCAATACTTTTTCCACCACTCCGGCGATTTTCTCCTCCGTAACCGGCTTGGTAACATAGCCAACCGTCGGTGTATCAAAAGCTTCCAACGCATATTCGGGATGAGCGGTGACAATTACAATCATCGGAGGATTTTTCAGGCTTTTGAGTTTGCGGGCCATCTCCAACCCGGAAATTCCGGGCATCTGAATATCCAAAAAGGCCAGACGGGGTTTTTGCTCAGCAATAAAGGCGATTGCGTCAAAGGCATTATTGAACTTTCCGGCGATTTTAATTTCTGCGTATTTGCCCAGCAAATATTCAATCTCATCACAAATTGGCGCTTCGTCATCGACGATCACAGTCTGGATCATTAGGCGCTCACCCTGCTTTCAAAAGGAATCTGGACGATGGCTTGCGTTCCTTCACCCGGTCGGCTGTTGAGTGACAATCCGTATTTTTCACCGTAAAGGCTTTTAAGGCGTTGGGATACATTTTTGACCCCAATGCGTTCCGATTCCGCCATCAAGCCCGTTAGTTTTTTTGCCGGCATCCCTACTCCATTGTCCTGGATGCACAAGATAATTCCCTTTGCCGTTACCTTTCCGCTGATGGATAGCCGACAATCACTGACTTTGGGGAACAGTCCATGCTCCAGTGCATTTTCCACCAGCGGTTGCAGTGTCAGTGGCGGAATCTGCGCTTCTTCCAATGCCGGATCAATATCAATATTTACGGTGAGACGAGAACCAAAGCGGACCTTGGCAATTTCCAGATAAGCAACGATTCCATCCATTTCATTTTTGAGTGAGATAAATTCCGAACGATTGTCAAAGCATCGCTGCATCAGTGTAGCCAGATGCGCCAGCAAGGTCCGGGCGATTTCCGGATTGGTCCGGCAGAATGACATAATCGTATTCAGCGTATTATATAGAAAGTGAGGGTTGATTTGCGCCTGCAGCGCTTTAAATTCAGCTTTTTCACGCATTTTTTTCTGATTGTCGCCCTCCGCTAGCTGGATCTGAACGGACAAAAGGTGGGCCAGTCCATCCGCAAGCCGGATATCGACTTCCGTTACGCTATTGATTTCCGTACGGGAAAGTTTAATGGTACCCGCGACTTCATCTCCGTGGAAAAAAAGCGGAGCAACCACACCGGATTTCAGC
>CAZSRN010000283.1:0-3033 GCA_964609115.1 uncultured Veillonellaceae bacterium
TTCAGCGGACAATCCGGAACCGGACAGCCGCGTTCCTCCGGCGTATAAAGCACTTGCAACCGTTTTTCCTGAACTGCCTTGCGCGTGGATTGCGTTATCATCGGTTCGCCTACCCGGTGATGATCATCGCCCGCGCCAATAAAAGCCAGGACATTCTCGGCATCCGTAATCGACACGGAATCCACCTTGGTCAGCTCATAGATGATCTGAGCCGTTTTTGCCGCCGATGCTTTATTCAAGCCTTGCCGCAGATACGGCAGGGTACGGCTGGCGATTTCCAGGGCCAATTCCGCCGCATCGGCGCTGTGCGACTCGCGGGATGTCTGAATGTCTTTGATAATAATGATAAAAATAACGGTTCCCACGACACTCACTACCGTGGTCGGAATCGCAATCGCCTTTTCTAGAGACAGCGCGGCTTCAAACGGTTTGGCAAATCCAATAACCAGCGATTTTTGGACCAATTCACCTGCCAACGCAAGCACCGCACCCGTTTTCCAATTGAGCCGGTAGAAGCCGATTTTCTGTCGGGCCATTCCCGCCATCAGCCCCCCGACCACTGCGGAAATTCCGCATACTTCCGCTGTGAATCCGCCCAGCAAATATCTGTGCACGCCGCTGATAAGTCCTACTGTACCTCCGACGATAGGCCCTCCCATGATCCCGCCGATGATCGTACCGACCAGACGGGTATTGGCCAACGCATCTTCGATCGGAATGCCGTGATAGGTACCGATAATCGAAAGAGTGGAAAAAATCACGACCAACGTAAAAAAGTTTTTTGGGGTCGTCGGATTATAAACGCATTGGGTAATGTATTTATTTCGCCCGAATAAATATGCCGAGCTGGCAAGAAGCGCCGCATCTCCCAACAAATCCAGCAACATAAATGGCTAGCCTCCCACTCTTTAACTTCCAAATTTTCTATCGTACCCGGCCCCTTTTGAGGGAAAAGATAATCCCAGCCGCAGATAAAACGGTAAACACCGCCAAAGCGTCCTGCATGCTTGCCAGCACCATCTCGACCGACTTGGCGCCCATCGCTTCCCTGCCGCCATGCATCGCCATGATCAAAGCCACGATGGACATGCTGACCGCCTGCCCGGACATTCGCATAGTGGCGAGTGACGATGCCGCAACTCCATATTTTTCTTTTTCCACTGCCCCCATGATCGCATTGTTGTTGGGCGATGAGAAAAAAGCGAAGCCCAGTCCGATAAGCGACAGTTCCGCGATAATCACCGGCAGTGACGTATTTCGGGTGACAAATACGAACATCAGCAATCCCAGGGTGGTCAGGGCCATTCCCACAGAAGCGACAATTCTCGGCTCCATCTTATCGGACAGACGTCCGGCAAACGGGGAGAACAGCGCCATGATCAGGGGCTGTGAAAGCATCACCAACCCGGCTTCCCTGGCATCCAATTCCATCACAACCTGCAAATAAAGCGAAGCCAGAAAACCGATGGCAAAAGTCGCGCTGTAGTTAATCATGGCTGCAAGATTGGAAAAGGCAAAAGTCACGTTGCCTGTAAACAAATGGATTTCCAGCAAAGGGTCCTTGCGCCGAAGTTCATACCGAGCAAATACGCCCAGCAATGACAAACCGGCCAACAACAGTAGCCGGGGCGTCCATCCATCCACGAAAAATGAAAAACCGTAGAGGCTGCTCACCAACCCGCACATATACAGCGTGCAACCCACTGTGTCAAAGGACTCGCCTGCCGCAGCAGCCGGTTCTTTCTTTAACAACCGGAAGGCCGCAATAAACACAAAAACACCGAGAAAGGCGCTGAGATAAAAAATAACCCGCCACCCGAAATGAAAACTAATCAAGCCGCCCAGCACCGGACCGGCTGAAAGACCAAGGTAGGTTGATGCCGTGGAAATGCCGAGCGCCTTGCCCCGGCTTTCCGGCGGATAGGCAGCGGCAAGAATCGCCATGCCGGTGCTGAAGATAAAGGAAGCACCGATTCCCTGCACCGCCCGCATGAAAATAAGCCAGGCGATGGAATCCACACGGCTGCACAACAAGGTTGCCGTAGAGAACAAAAAAATACCGGCAATATAGACTTGCCGCCGTCCGTTGATGTCGGCAAAACGTCCGGCAGGCAGCAGACAGGTGGCTGTTGCAAGAATATAGCTGGTCGCAACCCAACTCAGCAGCGTCGCGCTGGAGGAAAATTCGCGTCCGATAGAAGGAATGGCAATGTTGAGGGCACTGCCCATAAAAGGGGTAACAAAAGATGTCGCTGTGACGATCAATAATACTATTTTCTCATAAGACAAAATACACGAAATCCCCTCGCAACAAAACTTTAACCTTCATGCTTTCCCAAAACCATAGCCCTGCGCTTGCGCCTTCAAAACAGTTCGACTTCAACAATGGAATCCGCATTGATTTCACTGCAATCCGCCGGAATCCGCAGCCACCCGTCCGCCTGCGTCAAACTGGAAATGAGACTGGCCCCGCGATTCAGCACAGAAGCCACGGCATAAGGATTCCCGGAAGTCAGCGCTACCCGAACAAACTCTTCCACGCCCCATCGCGACAGTACGGTCCGGCTCAATCGCGCCTGCATTTTGGACCGTTCGGGTGGTTTGCGGCGTTGGTATTCATAAACCATGTCGCGCAAAAACAGCTCTGCAGTCAACAAACAGGAAACCGGATATCCCGGCAACCCGATCACCGGTTTTCCCTCAATCACCGCCAACAGTACCGGACGACCGGGGCGAATGGCTACGCCGCTGCAGCATACCTGTCCAAGGCTCCGTAAAACTTGTTCGGTATAATCATCGGTTCCGCCGGAGGTTCCGGCATTCATCACCACCAGGTCATTTTGCCTGAGTGCGAGTAAAATCGTGTTTTTCAGCTTCGCCGGGTCGTCCGGGGTCACCGGGTAGCGCAGGACTTCTGCCTCCCAGCTGGACAGCAACGCCGCCAGCATATACGAATTGATGTCGCGGATCTTACCCGGAACCACTTCTTCCGCCGAGTCCACAATTTCATCGCCGGTAGGAATCACTGCCACT
>CAZSRN010000284.1:0-3013 GCA_964609115.1 uncultured Veillonellaceae bacterium
GGACGGAATGCCGAAGGAAGATCAGAAAGTCTTCCAGGATGCAGCGTATGTCGCTCGTGACCATGTACGTACCGTCAGCAAGGAAATGAATGATTCGCAAACTGCCAAACTGAAGGAAGCAGGCATGACGGTAACGGTCTTGACAGCGGAACAGCAAAAAGCGTTCCAGGATGCGGTGCAATCCGTATATGCAGAATACACCGACAAGATCGGCAAAGAAACTGTCGATTCGATTGTTGCGGAAGTCAAGAAAGTCTCAGCGAAAAAATAATTCAACGCCCCAGATATTGGCAAGAAAGGAACCGGTTTATCACAAACCGGTTCCTTTCTTTTTTGCAGAAATCTTTCAAGGCGGGTGTTCATTGGCTAATGGCGGATCAAAGAAAAATTGGGACTTGACTTTGTTTTTCATTCATGGGAATATATCCTTCGTTAGTGGTTTATACCCGGCATCGTGCTGAAACAAAAAAATATTGGCAAACTTGTTGAAAAGCAAGGACGCAAAGCCGTGGGTCTAAGGATTTTTCTATGACTGCCAGGTTGCTTCGGTGTTATATGAATTCGTCAGAAATGCATCAGGCTATCTGACGTTTTTTTATTCCCATTGCGGCGCAAACGCTGGAGACGAGAAAATTACTGATGATGAATACATTTTGAAAGGGGCTAGCAAAAAAATGAAAGTCAAAAAAATTCAAACCCGCTTGCTGATGGCATTGTTGCCGTTGGTGATTCTTGCACTGTGTCTGTTGTCCGGAGCCAGCTATTATTTATCGAAGCAGGCGCTGACCAAGAGTGTCAACCAGACCGCCATGGCGGTGGGAACGGATTATTCGCAACGGGTGCAGTCCGATATGGAAATTATGGTGGTGCAATTGGAAGATTTGGCCAGCATTCAGCGAGTGCGCTCGGGAGCCGACCGGACGCAAATTTTTGAAGCATTGGCGGAATCTCATAAACGTCTGGGAAAATTCGATGCCATGGTATTTATTTCACCGACAGGAGCGGGGATTACCAACGAAGGAAAGGACGCATCCTATGCGGATCGCGATTACTTCAAAAAGGTAATGGCAACCAAAAAAGCCGTAGTTTCAGATCCGCTGCTTTCCAAAGCCACCGGAAAACTTGCGGTTGTTGTGGCCGTTCCGGTCATGAATCAGGGACAGCTGACCGGAGTGTTGGTCGGAACCTTTTCCACAGACCGCCTGAATGCGATGATCAAAGACCTCAAATTTCTGGAAACCGGCTACGGCCAACTCGCGGACGATTCCGGCATGATTATCGCTCATCCCAAAAGGGCAGACCTGATGGGCAAGCTCAACCTGAAGGAGAAAAAGATCAATTCCGAGCTGAAGCTGCAACAGGGTGAACTGGATGATAATCTGATCAGACTGTTCAAAACAGCGATGGAATCAGGAAAACAATCCATGGGGAACTACACATTCGTTGATAATGTTACTCGGGTTGCCGTGTTTACGCCTGTCGATCTGCCGGGCGGGCAACGCTGGATTTTGTCGGTCGCGGCGCCGGCCGCCGAAGCCACTCGCGATATCGATTCCCTGGCGCAATGGATGCTGGGGATCTCCCTGCTGTCGTTGCTTGTGGTCGCAGTGCTGGTTATGTTTATTGCCAAAAAGTTCGCCAAACCGATCGGGTTGATCCGGGATGAATGTTTGCTGTTGGCGCAGGGAGATTTGCGGGAGCAGATCGCCCGGGTGACGTCTGAAGATGAAATAGGCCAGCTGGCAAAAGGATTCCGGGACATGAGAACGAATCTGCGGGCGCTTGTGGGAAAAGTGCATGCGCAGGCGGAACAGTTGGCGGCATCCAGCGAAGAACTGACCGCCAGTGCGGATCAATCCGCGCAGGCATCCAACCAGGTAGCGAATTCGATCACTGAAGTGGCTGAGGGAGCCGCCGCGCAATTAGCTGCCGCCAACGATACTGCGGCAGTGGTGCAGCAAATGTCCGCCAGCATTCAGGAAGTATCGGCGACGACCAACGAAGTGGCGGATCAGTCGAACCGTGCGGCAAATCAGGCCCATGAAGGAAATAAAGCGGTAAACAAAGCCGTCGAGCAGATGGGACGGATTGAACAGACCGTCAATAATTCGGCCCAAGTGGTAGCGGGACTGGGAGAGCGATCGAAGGCGATTGGGCAGATTGTTGCTACCATTTCCGGCATTGCCGGGCAGACCAATTTATTGGCGCTGAATGCGGCGATTGAAGCAGCCCGTGCCGGCGAGCAGGGACGGGGCTTCGCGGTAGTGGCTGAAGAAGTTCGCAAACTGGCGGAACAATCGCAGGCGGCGACGGAGCAAATATCGGAGCTGATTGGCGGGATTCAGGGAGATACGGAACAGGCGGTAGCGGCCATGGATAGCGGCACTCGCGAAGTGAAGCTGGGAGCGGAAGTCGTTGATGCGGCAGGACGTGCATTCCATGAAATCGTAGAATTGGTGACTCAAGTATCGGGTCAGGTGAAGGATGTATCGGCCACCATTGAACAGATGGCGATCGGCAGCCAACAGATTGTCGAGTCGGTGAACAAGATCGACAAGTTGAGCAAAGATGCGGCGGGGCAGGCTCAAAACGTATCCGCGGCTACCGAGGAACAATCCGCGTCCATGGGTGAAATTGCCTCTTCCAGCCAAAGTCTGGCGAAATTGGCGCTGGAACTTCAGGAAGCCGTCGGCCAGTTCAAGGTGTAACAGAAAAATGGCTTCAGGGCGGAGCAGCCGGGTTTACTCCCGGTTGTCCTGCCTTGAGTTTTTTTTCGACTTCGGGTATAATCTATACGCAATTAAATAATGTCCAGGGAAACAGGCGCCCGTTTTAGGGCTTAATAGGGAAGTCCGGTGAAAGACCGGCGCGGTCCCGCCGCTGTAAAGATGAGCAACCTGCGATACGCCACTGAGGCTTACGGTCTTGGGAAGGCGCGGGTTTGCGATGATTCTGAGCCAGAAGAACTGCCTGTTTGACAATCACCGTTGTACCCACGAGCGATGGGAAGGGG
>CAZSRN010000285.1:0-3001 GCA_964609115.1 uncultured Veillonellaceae bacterium
AGTTCAATAAATGCACCGAAATTGGTAATACCTGTTACAGTTCCCTCAACTACGACGCCGACTTCAATCGACATACTGACAGCAGATCCCCCTTGTCTAAATTATATAGCTCATTATATCTTCCGGATTGAAGGAGTGTCAAGGAATATAAGGAACTTCCCCCGGTTTGACAAGCCCTAATTGCTCACGGGCGATTTTTTCCACGTAATTGGGCGAAGAAAGCTGCGATTTTTCAGTTGTAAGAGATTTATTCGCCTGTTCCAGCTCTGCGATACGTTCCTGCAAAAAAGCTGTTTCCCGATGGATGGTATATAGTTCAAATTGTTGCCCGACAGCGAGATAAAGGAAATAGGCTGCGGTCAGCAAAACCAATACCCGAAACCAGCGTATGCGGTATCTACGGCGGACAGCCACTTCCTATCACCCCCTGTTCTCAGACAACTGCGTATAATAGCTATTCTCCCCGAATGTGAAAAATCCTTCTTTTGCCTAAAAGTAACGCAAAATTTACATAATCATAACCATTGTCATCAAGCAAATGAAATATGATGAAAAAGGATAAGACGAAAAGTTGAATAGTTGGGGGATAACGGTATGCCTGCACGTTTAATCAAAAAACTCAATAAGTTGTATTTTTCGATTGAAAAAAAACAGAAAAAAGTGCAACTGGCGCTCCAACGTAAAATAATAGGCACTGCAACTGGAAAAGCGGAAGACATACAGAATAAAGCAGAGTTTGAAAGCAACGCCACAGCAAAAGTGATGAGTCATCAGATGGCGGAATTGATTCAGGAACGTGTTTTACACGATGAGTTGCTGCGCATTATCAGGGACAAAAAAATCGTGCCGGTTTTTCAACCGATAGTAAGTCTTACCGATGGCGAAATCATGGGCTACGAAGCATTGGCCCGCGGACCGGTTGACAGTCCCCTGCATATGCCGACACAGTTGTTTTCCGTAGCGGTCAAACATAAAATGCTGCTGGCGTTGGAACATATATGCAGGGAAGTATCCATTCAGCAGGCTCAAAAACTGGCGCAGGGAGAACAACTGTTTCTTAACGTTACGCCGGAAGTTATTAATGATCCGGAATTTCGGAATGGGCGCACGAAGCAGGTGGTATTGCACCATGGACTGATACCGGAACAGGTGACGTTTGAGATAACCGAGCGAACCGCTATCAGTGATTTTGGCAATTTTACCCGTGCATTGCATCACTACCGCGCACAAGGCTATTGCATCGCGGTTGACGATGCAGGCGCTGGATATTCGAGCCTACAGGCGATTGCGGAATTGTATCCCGATTTCATCAAACTGGATATGTCCATCGTGCGGGATATTCATAATAATCCTTTCAAAATTGCTATTTTGGAAGCGCTGGTCAATCTGGCTTCGGCAATGAACAGCAAAATCATTGCGGAAGGAGTAGAAACACTGGATGAGTTGCTGACCGTCATGAAATTGGGCGTGGGGTATGCACAGGGATTCTTTTTTGCCCGACCGGGCAATCTTCCGGCACAACTTTCTGAAGAAGCGATTGATGCTGTTCGAAAGTTTCGCCAAAAGGAAGCCGGACGACGGGCAAGAGAAACAGGAAGCTCGCTGGGGCGGGTTATCGGTGATATTATTGAACATGTACCGGCTGTTTCGCCGGAAACGACGACGGAGCAAGTGGAGGATCGTTTTGCAGCCAGTTCAGTAAGGGGAGTCGTTGTTCTCCAAGGAAACAAACCTTTGGGATTGGTGATGAAAAATCGTCTGTATTTTCATCTGGGTTCTTATTATGGGGTTTCCCTGTATCACAAACGGCCGGTGGAATTGGTGATGGACGCGTCTCCGCTGATTGTGAATGCGGACTTGCCGCTCGAGGCGGTTTCAAAGATTGCGATGAGCCGGGAGAATCCAACTTATATGATTTGATTATTGTCGTTCAGGAAGGACAATATGTCGGCGTGGTGTCCATCATGAATCTTTTGAATAATATTACCCAGTTGCAAGTGTTGTGCGCCCATAACTCAAATCCTCTGACTGGATTGCCAGGCAACCTGATGATTGAAGAAAAATTGCGCCACCTTTTGTCCAATGCGATAGAATTTGCCGTGCTGTATATCGATTTGAATAATTTCAAAGCTTACAACGATAAATATGGATTTGAACGTGGTGACCAAGTCCTGTTAATGACTGCTGAAATTTTGAGTCACAGTTTGGCGCAGGAAGGGCAAGGCGAGGATTTTCTCGGCCACATCGGTGGAGATGATTTTCTTATCATCACTGCGCCTGATAGGGCCGAACGCATAGCGGCGGCTATTATCGAAAAATTTGACCGGGAAATTCGTTTGGCGTATTCGGAGGAAGATCTGTCTCGGGGATTTATACAAGTCAAAAATCGGCGGGGGAATATGGAAAAATTTCCGGTGACATCGATTTCTGTCGCCGGTGTCAGCAACAAGTATCGGGAGTTTCAAAATTATTGGGAGATCCCCGAAGTGGCGGCGGAACTGAAAAAAGCCGCCAAACAGCATAGTGAATCCTGCTTTGTGTTTGATCGACGTAAAAATAAGAAATGATCGCTTTATTAACATGAATGTGAGCAGATAGAGGCAAAAAAGGAACCGACCGACTTCCGTGGAAGCCGGTCGGTTTTAATTTGATCTGGATGAGCCGGCTTATATAGCCAAACTCTCTTGTGTACAACGCTCGTTGTACGATTAGGTGCGTTGAGCACCTCTCACAGCCTTATTCTGTTCGGGATCCTGTTCCATCTTATTCGATGGAGTCGCCTCCTTCGAAGAAGTTTACCCCGCTCGCCGGCGGTAATTTTTTCTTTTCCTTCTTTGATCATATTATAACATGAAAATTGAATATTTGCACTATATTTGCTCCGCTCCCCAATATCTGTGGGTATGCAGTTGTTTTGATTCTTTTAGCAAGCAAACCGCAAAAAAATCTTCAAAGAGAAGAGGCAAAACGGTATTTGTTAAGGGAATGTTAAGGTTGGGTT